>WHSM01000030.1 GCA_009380105.1 Micromonosporaceae bacterium | reverse complement strand
GGACCTGTTTGACGAGGCGACGGCGCAGGTTTTGGTGGATCGTCTGGTGCGGGTGTTGGAGCAGGTGGGGGCTGATCCTGGGTTGCGGGTCAGTGAGTTGGATGTGCTTGAGCCTGCTGAGGAGCAGTTGGTTGTGGCGGGGTGGAATGACACGTCGCGGCCGGTTTCTGGGGTGTCGTTGGCGGGGTTGTTCGCGGCGGGGGTGGCGGGTGCTCCGGGTGCGGTGGCTGTTGTCGGTGACGGTGTGGAGTTGTCGTATGCGGAGTTGGATTCGCGGTCGAGTCGGGTGGCGGCTTGGTTGCGTTTCAGGGGGGTGCGGCCGGGGGGTCGGGTTGGGGTGGTGATGGGCAGGTCGGTGGACCTGGTGGTGTTGTTGTTGGGGGTTGTGAAGGCCGGTGCTGCGTATGTGCCGGTGGATTCTTCGTATCCGGTGGAGCGGGTGCGGTTCATGTTTTCTGAGGCCGCCCCGGATGTGGTGATCCATTCGGGTGACGTTGCGGGTCTGGTTGATGAACTGGCCGGTGACGGTGGAAATGGCGGGTGGGTTTGTTGGGGTGACCCTGTGGTGGTGGGCGAGGTCGCTGCGTGTTCGGATGCGGGTGTGGATGCGGGGGTGTTTGCGGGTTCGGCTGTGTATGTGATGTTCACGTCGGGTTCGACGGGTGTGCCGAAGGGGATTGTGGCCACGCATGGTGGTGTGGCGGGGTTGGTGTCGGATGGTGGTTGGGGTGTGGGTGCGGGGGATCGGGTGCTGTTCCATGCTCCGCATTCTTTTGACGCGTCGACGTTTGAGTTGTGGGCGCCGTTGGTGTCGGGCGCTGCGGTGGTGGTGGCGCCTGAGGGTGTGGTTGACGGGCCGGTGCTCGCGGGTCTGATCCGCGAGCATGGGTTGTCGGTGGTGCATGTGACGGCGGGCCTGTTCGGGGTGTTGGCGGAGGAGTCGCCTGCGGCGTTGGCGGGTCTTTCCGAGGTGTTGACTGGTGGGGATGTGGTGCCGGCGGGTTCGGTGGGCAAGGTTCGCCGGGCGGTGCCGGGTTTGCGGGTGCGGCATTTGTATGGGCCGACGGAGTCGACCCTGTTTGCGACGTCTTATGTGGTGGAGCCGGAGCAGCAGGCGCCGGTGGTGCTGCCGATTGGTGGTCCGCGGGATAACACCCGGGTGTTTGTGTTGGACGGGTTCCTGCGTCCGGTTCCGCCTGGTGTGCGGGGCGAGTTGTATGTGGCGGGTTCGGGGTTGGCGCGGGGTTATGACGGTCGGGCGGGGTTGACCGGGGAGCGGTTTGTGGCGTGTCCGTTTGGTTCGGGTGAGCGGATGTACCGGACGGGTGACCTGGCCCGGTGGACGGTTGATGGGCAGTTGGTGTTCGGGGGTCGGGTTGATGATCAGGTGAAGATCCGGGGGTTCCGGGTCGAGCCGGGTGAGGTCGAAGCCGTCCTGGCGGGCCACGAGGGCGTGGGTCAGGCCGCGGTGGTGGCTCGGGAGGATCAGCCGGGCGCCAAGCGGCTGGTCGGCTATGTGGTGCCGGCTGACGGTTGGGCCGATGACCGGTTGGACCCGGTGACGCTGCGGGACCATGTCGCGGACCGGTTGCCGGATTACATGGCGCCCGCTGCGGTCGTGGTGCTCGAGAGTCTGCCCGTGACCGTGAACGGCAAGCTCGACCGTGCCGCGTTGCCGGCGCCGGACTTCGACGCCGGTGCTGGTCGTGGCCCCGCCACACCGCTGGAAGAAGTGCTCTGCAACCTCTTCGGTGAAGTGCTGGGCCTGAAGGAGTTGGGCGTCGAGGATTCTTTCTTCAACCTCGGCGGGGACTCGCTGATGGCGATGCGGCTGATATCCCGGGTACGCGCGGTGCTCGACGCCGAAGTCACCATCAGGGACGTCTTCGCCGAGCCCACCGTCGCCGGCCTCGCCAGGATAGTCGGCGGCGACCACTCCGGCGCCGCCCGTCGAGGCGTGGTCGCCACGCAACGGCCGGAGACCATCCCGCTGTCGTACGGGCAGCAGCGGATGTGGTTCCTCAACCGGATGGAGGAAGCCGGCGCTGGGGCGGCGTACAACATGCCGCTGGCACTGCGGCTGGAGGGTGAGCTCGACGTTGCGGCGCTGGAGGCGGCGCTGGGTGACGTCGCCGACCGCCACGAGACGCTCCGCACGGTATTCCCGGAGACCGATGGCGTACCCCGACAGGAGATCCTGACCGGCGCCGACGGCCGGCCCACCCTGCACGTACGGGAGGTGACACTCGACGAGCTCCAGGACGCGTTGGCCGAGGCGGCAGGCCGCGGCTTCCATCTGGCGCGAGAGCTGCCGTGGCGTGCCGAGCTGTTCGCGCTGCACAGCGGCGACGAGTACGCCCTCCTGATCGTAGCGCACCACATCGCTCTGGACGGCTGGTCGATGGGCCTGCTGGCCGGGGATCTGCGTGCCGCTTTCGCTGCTCGGCAGCAGGGCGTCGAGCCGGACTGGTCGCCATTACCGGTGCAGTACGCCGACTACGCGCTCTGGCAGCGGGACGTTCTCGGCGAGCTGGACGACCCGGACAGCCTGATCAGCGCCCAGCTCGGCTACTGGCGGGAAGCCCTGGCCGATCTGCCCGAGGAGCTGAGCCTGCCGCTCGACCGGGCCCGTCCCCCAGTGGCGTCCTTCCAGGGTGGGGCCGTCCCGATCCAAATCAGCCCGGAGGCACACACCGCGCTGGCCGAGGTTGCCAGGACTAACTCGGTCACAATGTTCATGGTGGTGCAGGCCGCGCTGACGATGCTGCTGTCGCGGCTCGGCGCCGGCACGGACATCCCGATCGGCACCGCCATCGCAGGTCGCGGCGACGCCGCGCTGGAGAACCTGGCCGGGTTCTTCGTCAACACCCTGGTGCTGCGGACCGACGTGAGTGGCACTCCGACGTTCACCGAGCTGCTCGCCCGGGTACGGGAGACCGACCTCGCCGCGTACGCCCACCAGGACATCCCGTTCGAACGGCTGGTCGAAGAGCTCAACCCTGCCCGGTCGCTGGCCCGGCACCCGCTGTTCCAGGTGATGCTCGCGCTGCACGGCGAAGGGTTGGCCGAGGCCGAGTGGGAGCTGCCCGGTCTGACGGTGACGCCGATGCCGGCCGACGAGAAGGTGACCGCCCGGTTCGACCTGTCGCTCACCCTAGGGGAGCGCCGGGACGAGCAGGGGACCCCGGGCGGGATCGGCGGTGCCATCGAGTACGCCACCGACCTGTTCGACGACGCCACCGCCAGAGCGCTCGCCGACCGGCTGGTGCGAGTGCTCGACCAGGTGGGCGCCGATCCCGACGTACGGATCGGTGACGTGGCGCTGTTCGATGAGGCCGAGCGTCGCACGGTGATGCGGCAGAGCGAGGGGGCGGTGCGGTCACTGCCCGTCGGCACGCTGCCGGAGCTGTTCCAGCGGCAGGTCGAACGGACACCGGGGGCGGCGGCCATCGCGGCCGGCGATGTCGTGCTCACCTACGCGGACGCGGACGCCCTGGCCAACCGGATCGCGCACTGGCTGATCGCCAGGGGTGTCGGGCCGGACAGCCGGGTCGGCATCGTGATGGAGCGCTCGGCCGACCTGCTGGTGGTGATGCTGGGCGTGGTCAAGGCGGGTGCGGCCTACGTGCCGGTCGACCCGTCCTATCCGGCCGAGCGGATCAGATTCATGCTGGCCGACGCCGACCCGGCGGTGGTGGTGTGCAGCCACGCGGTCCGCGACGTCGTACCGGATCAGGTGGCGACCGCGGTATGGGAGGAGGCTGTCAGCGACATGGCGTCTTGCCCGCCGACGCCGCCGCCTCTCGCGGCACTTCGCCCGGATCACCTCGCGTATCTGATGTACACCTCGGGGTCGACGGGGGTGCCCAAGGGCGTCGCCGTGACACACCAGAACGTGGTGAGCTTCGTACTGGACCGCCGCTGGCGCGAGGACGTCGTCGAGCGGGTGTTGCTGCAGGCCAACCACGCGTTCGACGCCTCGACGTACGAGATCTGGGCGCCGCTCGCCCACGGCGGCTGTGTGGTCGTGATGCCACCGGGCGACGTGAACGCCGCCGCGCGGGGCCGGGTGATCGCGGCGCATCAGGTGACGAACGTGCACGTTACCGCCGGGCTGTTCAGGGTGCTCGCCGAAGAGGCGCCGCAGATCTTCGCCGGGGTCCGTGAAGTGGCGACAGGTGGCGACGTCGTGTCCGCGGCAGGTATCCGTGCCCTGCTGGAAGCGCATCCGGGGTTGACGGTACGGGCGAACTACGGGCCGACCGAAACGACGGCGTTCACCACGTCTGTCTGCTACACGGCTGCCGACACCGTTCCGGCCAGCGTGCCGATCGGCCTTCCGATGGACAACAGCGCCGCCTACGTGCTGGACGAGTTCCTGAAGCCGCTGCCGCCCGGTGTCATCGGGGATCTCTACATTTCCGGCAGCGGCCTGGCCCGCGGGTACGTGGGTCGGCCGGGGTTGACGGCGGAGCGGTTCGTCGCCTGCCCGATGCATCCCGGACTGCGGATGTACCGCACGGGCGACCTGGCCCGGTGGGGTCGGGACGGCAAACTGATCTTCGCCGGCCGTACCGACGACCAGGCGAAGATCCGCGGGTTCCGGGTCGAGCCGGGCGAGATCGAAGCCGTGCTCGCCGAGCACGAGAGCGTCCGCCAGATCGTGGTGGTGGTCCGGGAGGACCAGCCGGGGGTGAAGCGACTCGTCGCCTACGTCGTTCCGGTGGACACCCACCTGGACGCCGATGCCCTTCGCGCCTTCGCAGCCCAACGGCTCCCGGACTACCTGGTGCCGTCGGTGGTGCCGCTGGGGACGCTGCCCGTCACCGAGAACGGGAAGCTGGACAGGGACGCGTTGCCCGTGCCGGACCAGCGGCGCGGCCGGGGTCCGGAGACTCCGGTGGAAGCCGTGTTGTGTGAGCTGTTCGGCGAGGCGGTCGGCCTCGACTGGGTGGGTGCGGACGATTCCTTCTTCGACATCGGCGGCGACTCACTGCTGGCCATCCGGCTGATCGAACGGATCCGGACCGTGCTCAAAACCGAGATCACCATCCGCGATCTGTTCGCCGGGCCGACACCGGCGGCGGTTGCCGCCGCGCTGGGCAGCGCCGATGACCGGACGGGTGACTACGCGCGGATCCTGCCGTTGCGCACGGGTCAGGACGGCCCGCCGCTGTTCTGCATGCACTCCGGCGGTGGCCTGAGCTGGCACTACGCGGCCCTGTCGAGTCTCCTGCCACCGGAGTACCCGCTGTACGGCGTACAAGCGGCGGGACTCACTGATGACGAGCCTCTGCCGGAGACCGTCGAGGAGATGGCGGCGAACTACGTACGGCAGATGCGCTCGATCCAGCCTGAGGGGCCGTACCGCCTCGTCGGCTGGTCGTTCGGCGGCGTCCTGGCCCATGCTGTCGCGGAACGCATCCAGCAGGAGGGCGGCGCCGTCGACATGCTGGCCATTCTCGACGGCTACCCGACGCGGGAGGTCATGAAGCCGGCAGAGAGCGGCAGCGCGGCCGAAGAACCCGGCGAACTCACGCCAGGCGACGACATGGTGCTGCGGGTGCACGGTGACGGTCCTGAGCCGTCGGCCGCGGGCGACCCCGCCGACCAGACCATGTCGGCCGTGCAGCGGGTGGTCGCCAACAACCTCCGGCTGCTCCATGGCTATGCCCCCGGTGTCTACACAGGTGACGTCCTGTTGTTCGTCGCCACGCAGGCCAGGCCGGAGCTGATACCGACCGAAGCCGCTCCGCAGGTCTGGCAACCGTACGTGCGCGGCGAGATCGAAAGTCACCTGGTGGACACCGACCATCGCCGGATGATGACGGCGGAACCACTCAAGGAGATCGCCGCCGTCATTTCGCAGAAACTTGGCACTCTACGGGAGAGTGCCGCGGGTATGGGTGATTCCTGACTGCGCCTACCGCGATACCTCGGCGAAACCTTCGAAGTACTACGTTCCGTCTCAAGCACTCGCGCCGATGGAATGAGCCAGGGTCTCGCTGGACAGAGGCGTCAGCATTATCGACGAGAGGGGTATAGGCAATGCAACCTGATAGTGGTGGCCGAATCAGGCGCCGCGTTGGTCGGAGGCGGCGGCTGGTCGGCGCGGCAGCGGGCCTTGTCGCTGTGGCGATGCTGCTGAGCGCATGTGGCGGTGGGTCCGGCGAGGAGAAGAAGAAGAAGGCCGACGCCGGCGGTGGCGGCATGACGGCGTACGCCAAGTGCATGCGCGAGAGCGGTGTCAAGGACTTCCCGGACCCTGGTCCGGGAGGGAAGGTCGACCTTCCTGCCGGTAAGATCGACACCAATTCCAAGCAGTTCAGAGACGCGGACGAGAAGTGCAAGGATCTGCTGCCCAAGGGCGGCGCGGAGGCGCCTCCGGAGGAGGTCCGCGCGGCGGCGCTCAAGTACGCTAAATGCATGCGTAAGAACGGCGTTCCGAAATTCCCGGACCCGAACGCCGAAGGTGGCGTCGACATCAATGGCGATAGCTTGGGCGTCGACCCGATGGGTAAGGTCTTCAAGGCCGCTGACAAGAAGTGCAAGAAGCACATGGAGGGCGTCGCAGGCGGTCCGCGGGAGGAGCAGCGCGGCGGACCGGGCGGGCCGGGCGGCCCGGGCGGACCAGACGGCCCGGGAAGTTAGTGCTATTGCACGAACGCATGTACGAGGCCGCGCCAACCCGGTTGGCGCGGCCTCGTACATGCGAGCGGCAGAGCAGGCTACCTACGGTCGGCTCAAGTGGCGACTCGCACGGTGCGCGGCCACGCGGTACTCGCAGGATGAGTGGCGTCGATGGCGGGGAAGGCGACGCTGATCGACAGTCCGCCGCCTGGCCGGGGCTTGGCGGTGAGGGTCGCGTGATGCGCGTCGACTATCGCTTTGACGATCGACAGGCCGAGACCGTGCCCGTTCGTCCCGTTCGTGCGGCTCGACTGCATACGCTCGAATGGGAGAAGCAGCCGTTCAAGAGCGGAACTCGGAACCTCGGGGCCAGCGTTCGTCACTCGTACGAACGGCAGACCGTCCTCGACGCCGGTCACGATCTCCACCCAGCCATCCACCTGGTTGTGCCGTAAGGCGTTTTCCAGGAGGTTGGTGACCAGTCGTTCCGCGAGACGCGGATCGCCCGCTGTGGGGGCAGCGTCAAGGCGGGTTCGTAGGGTGAGGTTGTGGCGTTCCCCCTCCTGATAGTGGCTCGCGACCGACTGCTCCGCCAGCGTCGCCAGATCGAAGGGCTCGCGGGTCTCGAAGCCTGCTTGTCCGCGGGCGAGCGTGAGCAGCGCCTCGATGAGTTGTTGTTGCTCGGTCCCCGCCTGAATCACCCGCTCATGGGCCTTGCGCAGCGCTTCTACGGTCGCGTCCTGATCGGCCACCGCGACCTGCGAGATCACGCGCTGCCGAGCGAGAGGTGTGAGCAGCTCATGCGATGCGTTCGCGACGAACTGACGATGTGCCTGGAACGACGCCTCCAGCCGGGCCAGCAGATCGTCGAACGTGTCCCCCAGCTCCTTCAGCTCGTCCTTTGGCCCCGGGAGTGCGAGTCGGCGGTGCAGATCTGTCGCTGAGATCTGCTGTGCGGCCAGTGTGATCGTGCGAAGCCGTCGCAGGACACGACCGGCGACGAGCCAACCGAGCGCCACCGACACCAAGGCCATGATCGCCAGTGTGATGCCTGATTGGGTCAGTAGCTCACGCATGTTGTCCTCACGCTGCTGGATGGCGCGGTCCCGGAGTAGCTGGACCTGCTCGTCAGACTGGGCCGGCGTGAGCTCCGGCGCGTTGTCATCGCCACGCGCTGGCACCTGCCCAGACGGTAGGTTGTCGATCGAGCCTCGCAGGCCATTGCTTCCCTGATAGGAAACCGCTCCCTGGGTGGCGTGGTCCACGAGGGCGTAGTTGAGCGTAAGCAGCCCGGCGCCCGAGATCAGGAACAGACTCCCGTACAGCAGCGTGAGCCGTAGCCGAACTGTGCGACGAGGGGCCTTCATTCGTGCGACGAGCCGGTCCAGCGGGCCCATGACATCCTCAAATCTGATATCCCGACTTGGCGATGGTCCGGACGATGGGTGGATCGCCCAACTTGGCCCGGAGTCGACTGATGGTGATCTTGACGGCCGCGGTGAACGGATCCGCATGTTCGTCCCACACGCGCTCGAGCAGCTCCTCAGCCGAGACAGTTCGCCCCCGCGCTGCCAGGAGCACCTCGAGCACCCCGAACTCCTTGTGCGCCAACTGAAGCTGTCGTCCACCGCGGTAGACCACCCGTTTTGCCGCGTCGAGCACCAGGTCCCCGTGTCGCAGTGTCGGGGGGTGGGCGGGTTGTGTGCGACGAGCCAATGCGCTGATCCGCGCAACCAGCACTGAGAAGTCGAACGGCTTGGCCAGGTAGTCGTCGGCCCCCAGTCCGAGTCCGTGCACCAGGTCCGCGGGCATCGATGCCGCGGTGAGCATGAGAATCCGGCTGCGGGATTCCATGGCGATCACCTTGGTGCAGACCTCGTCCCCGTGCATTCCCGGCAGGTCCCGGTCCAGGACAATCACGTCGTAGTCGTTGATCATCGCCCGTTCGAGCCCCGTCAGTCCGTCGAGCGCGATGTCGACGGTCATCTGCGCCTTACGCAGACCGACTCCGACCGTCTGTGCCATCTCCTCGTCGTCCTCGACGACCAGAACCCGCACGTTCGTCCCCTCTCCCCGATCAACGGTCCACGTGGTCGACGCAGCCGTCCCCACCAGCTTGCCCGACTCCGAGTGTCGGTTGTCAACCGCGGCCGACCCCTGGTGCCATTCTAGGTCCCGTGCAGATCACTCTGCTCGGTGTCCCGAGCAGCTCCCGAGTGTCCAAGTTTGGCCGGTAGCCACAGCGGAGGCCGTCCCGGCAAAGTCAACGATGCGGCCATTTCTTCCGAACCACCTTGCGGCAACGAACCATCAGCTACACCCCCATCGCCCTGGGCATCCAGGGCATCCAACCCCGAACTACGAACTTAGGGACGGATTCCATGGCGGACGGCACCGATCTCGCCCACCCGGAACACACTCGTTCGTTGGTCAGAACGGCTCAGTCGGACACAGGCGTAGTGACCCGATGTGATGGTGTCGATGCCCACATCGCCGGTTCCTCGACTTCCAGAGCGCGGACCGCTGGGGTCATTCCATCACCGCCACAGCAGGGGGCTGCCTACCAACGGCTTTGGACCGTCGACGTTCCGGTGGAGACCGTTCCGTTGTTGCCGCCGTTGTCGCCGGAACTGCGCGGACGGCTGAACCACGCGTTGTCCTTGCCCGCGGCGAAGCAGCCGGAGTGGCCGGACGCCGACCTGGTGTCGCGGGTGCGGTCTGTGTTGGAGTCGGCGCCGCCGATCACGGTGCCCGCGGAGATCGACCGACTGCGGCAGCAGCTGGGGATGGTGGCCCGCGGGGAGGCGTTTCTGTTGCAGGGCGGGGACTGCGCAGAGACGTTCGAGTCCAACACCGAGCCGCACATCCGCGCGAACATCCGCACGTTGCTGCAGATGGCGATGGTCCTGACGTATGGCACAAGTCTGCCAGTGGTGAAGGTGGGTCGCATCGCCGGGCAGTACGCCAAGCCGCGCTCGAAAAGCGTCGACGCCCTCGGCCTGCCCGTATACCGGGGGGACATGGTGAACACCATCGCCTCGTCATCCGAGCTGCGGATTCCGGATCCTCGCAGAATGATCCGGGCTCACGCGAACTCTGCGACGGCGATGAACCTGGTGCGGGCGCTAACCGCGACCGGGCTGGCGGATCTTTCGCATCTGCATGACTGGAACAAGGACTTCGTCACGGGCTCACCGGCTGCTGAGCGGTATGAGGCGCTGGCTACCGAAATCGACCGGTGCCTGCGGTTCGCATCGGCGTGCGGGGTGAACGACATTTCGCTGCACACTACGGAGATCTATGCCAGTCACGAATGTCTCTTGCTGGACTACGAGCGGGCTATGCTGCGGCTGGACGAGCCTGATTCGCCGGACGCGAAGCTTTACAATCTGTCGTCGCATTTCCTGTGGATTGGGGAGCGAACCCGGCAGCTGGACGGGGCACATATCGCGTTCGCCGAGATCATGGTCAACCCGATCGGTGTCAAGATTGGGCCGACCACGACGCCGGAGGAAGCGGTGGAGTATGTCGAGCGACTGGATCCTCATAACGAGCCGGGCCGGTTGACGCTGATCTCGCGCATGGGCAACGGGAAGGTGCGCACGGTGCTCCCCGGCATTGTGGAGAAGGTGGAGGCGTCGGGGCACAAGGTCATCTGGCAGTGTGATCCGATGCACGGCAACACCCATGAGTCGTCCGCCGGTTACAAGACCCGGCACTTTGACCGGATCGTGGACGAGGTGCAGGGCTTCTTCGAGGTGCATCGGGCGCTGGGCAGCTATCCTGGCGGCATCCACATCGAACTCACTGGCGAAGACGTCACCGAATGCCTCGGTGGCGCGCAGGAGATCTCTGATCTGGACCTTGCCGGTCGCTATGAAACCGCGTGCGACCCTCGCCTGAACACCCAACAGTCGCTCGAACTTGCGTTCCTCGTGGCAGAGATGTTGCGGGCATGAGCCACGACGTGTGGAAGCGACCTCACCGCTGAATCCCAGGGGCGATGCTCCTCGACACCGGCCACCTAGCGGCCGGTGGCGGGCCCGAACGCTGCGAAGCGGGCGCATGCCTCCGAGGTGGCGGTTGCGCTCGGTGAGGCGTACGTCGAGCTGCGGGTGTGGAAGACGTCGGGGATCCCGCCACGGTCCTGCCGGATAGCGGGATGCTGTTCCCCCGCTGGTCCCGATGCCGGCACCGGTCCATGTCAGGCGACCAGAGCCTCATCTGTTGAGCAGGCGGGCTTTCAGGGCGTCGCGTCGCTCCTCGAACCGGCTGGCCTGCCGGTCGAGGTTGTCCAGGAAGTCGCCGAGCTCCTCGCGTGCCTGTTCGCCGACCGCGCCCAGGCCGGTCACGTCCCAGATCTTCCAGTGCCGCAGCACCGGCATGAGGACGTCGTCCCGGTGCTGTCTGGCGTCGTAGATGCCGGCCAGCGCCATCTCAACGGCCTTGCGTTGGAAGCCGGCGAGGTCGTGGCCGGGCATCTGGAACGTGGTGACGACATCGGTGACCGCGCGCATCGTCTGGTCGGGCGCCAGCTCGAGTGCCGCGTTGAGGAGGTTGCGGTAGAAGATCATGTGCAGGTTCTCGTCCAGCGCGATCCGGGCGAGCAGCCGGTCGGCGACCGGGTCGTCTGTGGCCTTGCCGGTGTTGCGGTGCGAGATCCGGGTGGCGAGCTCCTGGAACGAGACGTAGGCGAGGCTGTGCAGCACGCCGTGGTATGGCGACTCGAAACCGGTCGACATGTGGTCCATGCGAGCCCGCTCCAGCGCGACCGGGTCGACCGCGCGCGTCACGAGCAGATAGTCCCTGATCGCCGTGCCGTGCCGGCCCTCCTCGGCGGTCCACCGGTGCACCCACTGGCCCCACGCGCCGTCGCGCCCGAACAGGGCCGCGATCTCGTGGTGGTAGCTCGGCAGGTTGTCCTCGGTCAGCAGGTTGACCACGAGGGCGGTGCGCGCCACGTCGGAGATCTTCGAATCCTCCGGCGACCAGGCATCGCCGCCGAGCACGCCGTCATACGTGCGGCCGTCGCTCCACGGCACGTACTCGTGCGGGAACCACTCCTTGGCTGTCGCGAGGTGCCGGTCCAGCTCCCCGGCGACCACCGACTCGAGTTCGAGCAGCAGCTCGGTCTGGGTCAGCCGATCCATGGCAGCAGTCATCCGGGCCCCTTCGCAGTTTCCCTACGGTACCGTAACCTACGGGACCGTAGGTTGATGCGAGGGAACGCGTGGCCCAACTCACGTGAGCTATCGGAGCTAGGAAGCGTCCGGCCGCGGGTGGCGTAACCCTGGATGGTCGCCAGGGACGGCGCGGCGCACCACCCACCAGCTCACCGCCAGCGACGCCGCGACCAGCGGCCAGCTCAGCGCGATCCGGGCGGCTCCGAGCGCGACGACCTGCCCGGCGGCCCACAGCGGCAGGAAGACGGAGATCCGCAGCAGGTACTGGCAGACCCAGACCCAACTTCCGAGGTGGTACGCGCGCAGCAGCGCCGGGTCGTGCCGCCATGCCCCACGCTGCCGTAGCGCGACGCCGACCACAATGCCGAGCAGCGGCCACCGCAGCGCGATGCTGACCATCCACCCGAGCGCGCTCGCGGCGTTGGAGAAGATTTGCACCAGGAAGAAGTCGGCCGCCCGGCCGGTCCAGAGCGCGATCAGGGCCGCGACGACAACGGCGAGCAGTCCGAGCAGCACGGCGCGCGGCCGGGCGCCTCGCCGCCATCGCCACACGGCGAGTACCGCGCCGACAGCGAGCGCGACGGTCGCGGCGAGCGCCACGGATCCGCCGGCCAGCCAGCCGGCGACGAACGCCACCGGAGGCAGCGTGGCGTCCAGGGCGGCCCGGCGGCCGCCGAGGAGCTGCGAGAATGACTGCTCACGCTCGGTGTCGGGCCTCTCGGCGGTCACCACGTCGGCTCTCCATGCGGGGGTACGAGGTCAGCGCGAACTCTACGTGGAGGTAGGCCCGGGTCGGACTGTCCGGGCGCCTGCGCGCCGGCCGCGGCGAGCACGAATGGCGGCCTCTGGGCGCCAAAAGGAATGGACGCGCGGGCGCCTCGCCGGTCTGATCGCGGGCATGGGTGAAAGCGAGAGCGCGACCGGCGGCGCCGCAGGCAGCACGACCAACGGCACGCCCGAGAACATCGGCGGCCTGAACGGCGCCCAGTTGGCGCGTGGCTTCCATCGCGAGGTGGTCGCACCCCTGGTCGCTGCCGGACTTCCCGGCCTGCGGCACGCCGCGGGCCGACTCGGCTCCGGCTCCGACGTGCTCGGGCTGGACGACGCGATGAGCCGCGATCATGACTGGGGGTGCCGTCTGACGCTGCTGGTCGACGAGGCGGATCGCGCGGCGCTTCCGAAGCTGGGAGAGCTGCTGGAGCGGGGACTGCCGGAGCGGTATCGGGGGCTCCCGACGCGGTTCCCCACGACGTGGGCGCCGAGCGGGTCGCATCAGGTGGAGATTGCGACCGTCGGAGACTTCGCCGCGAGCCGACTCGGCGTGAACCCGTTGATCCGGCTGTCTGCGGTGGACTGGCTGAGCCTCACCGGGCAGAGCGTGCTGGAGGTGACCGCCGGTCCGGTGTTCACCGACACCACTGCCGAGCCGCGGTTGGCACGGGATCGGCTGCGGTGGTATCCCGACGATGTCGAGCGGTATGTGCTCGCCGCCGGCTGGCAGCGCCTGGGCCAGCGGCTGCCGTTCATCGGGCGTGCCGCCGAGACCGGCCAGGAGTTGCAGTCCCGGCTGCTTGCGTCGGCGTCGGCGACCGACCTGATGCGGCTGAGCTTCCTGCTGTGCCGCCGGTGGGCGCCGTTGTCGCCGCGATCGAAGGGCTGTTGGCGGTGCAGCGGCGCCGCGGACTGCCTACCCCGGCCGCGGGCGTCACGCCATTCTGGGATCGGCCGTACCGCAACGTCGATCCGGCGGTCCCGGAGGCATTGCTCGCCAGCGTGACGGATCCCGAGGTGCGCGGCTTGCCGCCCGGAGTCGGTTCGGTGGAGCAGTGGGTCGACAACGTCGACGTGCTCGCCCACCCCGAGCGCCGGCACGGCGTGGTCGCGGCGTACCGGCGCTGGCTGGGGCGATGAGGCATCGAGGTCAAGGCCGCGAGCACCGTGGAGGACAAGGACTTCGCTGGCCTGCGGCTGATGCGTGAGAACCTCGGCGACGACTTCGTCGCAGGCTCGTGATCAACCTCGGCCAGCGCTCCTACCGGTACGACGACCGGCTCTACGTCACCAGTCTGGACCGCATCTGGCAGTGATCGGGAGCGGCATTCGGGTCCGCCGATGAGTTTTCGGCGCCAGATTGGTCGGTACGGGTGAAGACGTTCACCCGCGAGGAGGGGTACCGATGGTTGCCGACGGATTCACCACGTGTCTGTGGTTCGACGGGCAGGCCGAAGCGGCCGCGAACTACTACACCTCGATCTTCAAGAACTCCAAGCTCGGCCGGGTGGTTCGCTACACCGAGGCCGGGCCGGGGCCGGCCGGCACGGTGGTGACGGTCGACTTCGAGATCAACGGCCAGAGGTTCGTCGCGCTGAACGGCGGGCCGGAGTTCACCTTCAGCGAAGCCGTCTCGTTCCAGATCCACTGCGCGGACCAGGGCGAGGTGGACCACTACTGGAGCAAGCTCACCGAAGGCGGCGGCGAGGAGTCCGTCTGCGGCTGGGTGAAGGACAGGTACGGAGTGTCCTGGCAGGTCATCCCGGACGTGCTCGACGACATGATCAGCGACCCGGACCAGGAGAAGGCGAAGCGGGCCATGGAGGCGATGCTCAAGATGGGCAAGCTCGACGTCGCCGCGCTTCAGAAGGCGTACGCGGGCGAATAGGGGGCGACGACGATGACCAGCAGGTTGGACAAGGAGTTCACGGCGACCCTGACCAGGAGCCCGGCCAAGGGCGGTTGGACGTACGTGGTGATGCCCGGCTCGGTCGAGTACTTTGGCACCCGGGGCCTGGTCAAGATCCGGGGGAGCGTCGACGGTCACCCGTTGCGGGCCTCGTTCATGGCCATGGGCGACGGCACGCACAAGCTGCCGGTGAAGGCCGACGTCCGCAGGGCGATCGGCAAAGACGCTGGTGACAGCGTCACCGTCCACCTCGACGAGCGGATCGACTGACCCCGCCCACCGGCCTGCTGAGGCTGGTCACGTGCGGTACAAGATCGCGATTCTGGGGCAGAACATGCGGCCACAGCGCAGTTGCGCCCAGAATCGCGATCTTGCTGCGTGGCTGTGCCACCGCTGTCCCCTTGAGCACCCGCCACCGACCTGCGGGATCCGGTGCGCGAAGGTCATGCGGCGTGCCGCATGTGATGGTGGTTTCTCATGTGGTTGCGTAATGGTTTTCGGCGCGGGTCCACTAATCGTGGCGGGATGAATTCGGAGCAGCCGTCGGCGGCTATTCGCACTTCCCATTCGCCTTTGTGTATCACCCGGTGGTGATGTCCGCACAACAGGACGCCGTTATCAAGGTCGGACGCGCCTCCATCCGCCCAGTGGCGAATATGGTGAGCCTCGCACCACTGTGGGTGACGATCGCACCCCGGAAACGCGGGGCCGTCAGCGCTGAGGTGGAGCCATCGTGTTCCGGTGACCGGCCTCAGTCAGCGCTGGCTCCGACGGAAGGGGTGACGAGGAAAGCGGCCGGGCGGTCGAAGCCGGCCTGGGCGAACGCCGCCGTGACCGCCGCGCTCACCTCCTGCTCCGCCGCCGCGTCGATCAGCGCCAGCACGCAGCCGCCGAACCCGCCGCCGGTCATCCGGGCTCCGTACGCCCCCGCGGCGATCGCGGCCGACACGGCGGTGTCCAGTTGCGGCACAGTCACCTCGAAGTCGTCGCGGAGCGAGGTGTGCGACGCGGTCAGCAGCGGCCCGATCTCGCGGATCCACCCGGCGCGTAGCAGCGTGACGACATCGAGCACCCGCTGGTTCTCGGTGACCACGTGGCGGACCCGGCGTCGGGTCACGTCCTCGCCCAGGCGCGCCAGCGCCTCGTCGAGCGCGGCGCTGTCCACGTCGCGGAGCGCGAGCACGCCGAGCGTCTTCGCGGCGGCTTCGCAGTCGGCGCGACGGGCGGCGTACTCCCCTGAGACCAGGCGGTGCGGCGCCCGCGTGTCGATCAACACCATCGCCAGCCCGGCGCCGTCCAGATCAAAGGGCACCTGTTGGTACGACGAGTCCCGGCAGTCCAGGAACAGCGCGTGCCCCCGCTCGCAGAGCACCGCGGCGGACTGGTCCATGATCCCGCAGGGCATGCCGACGTACGCGTTCTCCGCCCGCTGCGCGATCCGCGGCCATTCCCCGATCGGCGCGGCGTCGCCCGCGAGCGCGCCGAGCGCAGCGCACTCCAGGGCCGCCGAGGACGACAGGCCGGCGCCCAGCGGGACGTCGCTGGCCACCGCCATCACGGCCGGCTCGACCGGGTGCCCGGCGTCCCGCAGCGCCCACGAGACTCCGGCGACATATCCGGCCCAGCCGTCCACCCGGCCCAACGTCAGGTCATCCGCGCCGAACCCCACCCGCTCGTTGGTGTGCTCGGACCACACCGTCCAGCAGGGGCCGTCCACCGGCGCCGCGGCGACGGCCGTGCGGTGGGGCAGCGCGAAGGGCAACACGTAGCCGTCGTTGTAGTCGGTGTGCTCGCCGATCAGGTTGGCTCTGCCGGGCGCGCTCCACACCGCGCTCGGCGCGACGCCGAACTGCTCCACGAGCGCCTTCCGCGCCCGCGCGGCCGGGCTCATGTCGGCGTGGCTCATGTCGGCGTGGCCCATGTGAGGCGCCTCCGATGGAACTCCCAGGCGTCGCCGACGATCTCGCGCAGGTTCGGCTTGGCCGGGGTCCAACCCAGCTCCGCCCGGGCCTTCGCCGACGAGGCCACCAGCTCGGCCGGGTCGCCGGCTCGCCGTGGCGCCGCCTTCACCGGGACCGGGCGGCCGGTGACCTCACGCACCACGTCGATCACCTGGCGGTTCGAGAAGCCCGCGCCGTTGCCGAGGTTGTAGACCCGGTGCTCGCCCGGTGTCATCGCGTCCAGGGCGAGCAGGTGCGCGGTAGCCAGGTCCGCCACGTGGATGTAGTCGCGCACGCAGGTGCCGTCTTCTGTGGGGTAGTCCTCGCCGTACAACTTAAGGAAATGCCGTTGCCCGGCCGCGACCCGCAGCGCGATCGGGATCAGGTGGGTCTCCGGGTCGTGGCGCTCACCGTGCCGGCCGTACGCCCCCGCGGCGTTGAAGTAGCGCAGGCTCACCGCCGCCAGTCCGTGCGCCACAGCTTCCCCGGCGAGGGCGTGCTCGGCGGCGAGCTTGCTCGCCGCGTACGGGTTCGGCGGTCTCGCCTCCGCGGTCTCCTCGATCGGCAATGACGACGGGTCGCCGTAGATGTTCGCCGTGGACGAGAAGACGATCCGGCGCACCCCGGCCGCGCGCATCGCGTCCAGCAGCCGCAGCGTGCCGACGGCGTTGTTCTCCCAGTACGCCTCCGGCCGCGCCACCGACTCGCCGGCCGCGATGTACGCCGCGAAGTGCAGCACCCCGTCGAAGCTGCCGTCCAGCACCGACGCCGCCTCGTGCACACGGCCCGAGACCAACCTCGCGCCGGACGGCGCCCGCTCGCGGCGTCCCGTCGAGAAGTCGTCCAGGATCACCACTTCGTGTCCGGTGTCCAGGAGCATGGCGCTGACCACACTCCCGATGTACCCAGCGCCTCCGGTGACTAACAGCTTCACGAGCCTGACTCCCGCAGCATCCGGGCGGCATCCTCCGGCCGCAGGTCGTTGACGAAGACGCCCATGGCCGACTCCGAGCCGGCGAGGTACTTCAACTTCCCGGGCGCCCGCCGGATGCTGAACAGCTGCAGATGCAGGTACGCCAGATCGCGGTCGGCGCGCACCGGGGCCTGGTGCCACGCCGCGATGTACGGCATCGGCGTCCCGAACAGCCCGTCCAGCCGCCGCAGCAGATCCAGGTAGAGCGGGCCGAACGCGTCCCGCTCAGCGTCGGTGAGCGCGGGCAGGTCGGGTACCCGACGATGCGGGAAGATGTGCACCTCGAAGGGCCAGCGAGCTGCTCTCGGCACGTACCCGGTCCAGTGCTCGTTGCTGACGACCACGCGGTCACCGACCGAGCGTTCGGCGGCGAGCAGGTCCGCGAACAGGTTGCCTCCGGCGTCCTCGGCGTGGCGCCGCGCCGAGCCGAGCATCCGCCGGGTCCGGGGTGTGATGAAGGGGTACGCGTAGATCTGGCCGTGCGGGTGGTGCAGCGTGACCCCGATCTCCTCGCCCCGGTTCTCGAAGCAGAACACCTGCTCCACCCCGGGCAGCGCGGACAGGTCCGCGGTGCGGTCGGCCCACGCTTCCATGACGGTGCGCACGCGGCTCGGCGTCAACGCACCGAAGGTCGAGTCGTGGTCGGCGGTGAAGCAGACGACCTCGCACCGGCCGAACCCGTGCCGGGCGCCCGCCAGGATGCCGTCCGCGTCGGCGATCTCGCCGGTCAAGCGGTCGCTGAAGGACGGGAACCGGTTCTCGAACACCGCCACGTGGTACGAGTCGGCCGGGATCTCCGTGAGGTGGCCGGGCCGGGACGGGCACAGCGGGCATTCGTTCTGCGGCGGCAGGAATGTGCGCTCCTGCCGGTGCGCCGCCACCGCCACCCACTCGTCGAGCACCGGGTCGTACCGGATCTCGGAGGCCGGGGGAGGGGGCGGCAGGTCCCGCTTGTCGACCGCGGACCGGTCGCTGTCGTCCGACTCGTCGTAGTAGATCAGGTCCCGGCCGTCCGCGAGGCTGATCAGGGTGCGCTTCATGTCGCGACCACCGGGATCTCCGCCGTCGCCGCTGCCGGAGCCGCTGTGTCTGCCCGGGCCGCTGTGCCGGCCGCCGCCGGGACCAGCGCGAGCTCTCCGACCTGCGCGGCGAGCGCCTCCCGCGCCCCCTCGGGGAGGCCGTCGTCGCTGATCAGGATGTCGGCCTCGTCCAGCCTGGCGATCGTCGAGATCCCCACGGTCTCCCATTTGGTGTGGTCGGCGACCACCACCATCCGGTGCGCCGCGTCGATCAGCGCCCGGTCGGCGTCGGCCTCCATCAGGTTGGGGGTCGTGAAGCCGGCGCGTTCGGACATCCCGTGCACCCCCATGAACAACAGATCCGTGTTGAGGGAGCGGATCGCGGCCGCCGCCACCGGTCCCACCAGCGCGTCCGAGGGCGTGCGCACGCCGCCGGTGAGGATCACCGTCTGGTCGGACCGGCCCGCCCGGTGGAACACGTCCGCCACCGGGATCGAGTTGGTCACCACTGTCAGCCCCGGCACGTCGGTGAGGCGGTGGGCCAGCGCCGCCGTGGTGGTGCCGGCCGACAGCGCGATCGCGGCGCCGGGCTGCACCAGTTCCGCGGCGCGGCGCGCGATCGCCTCCTTCTCCGCGAGCTGTCGCGCCGACTTCGCCGCGAAGCCCGGCTCGTCGGTGGAGCGCGGCTCCAGCGCGGTGGCGCCGCCGTGGACCTTTGCGACCAGGCCGCGTTCGGCGAGGGTCTCCAGGTCACGCCGGATGGTCATGTCGGACACCTGGAACTCGCGGACCAGGTCGCTGACGCGAGCCCCGCCGCTCTTCCGCACGCGCTGGAGGATCGCGGCTTGCCGCTGTTGCGCGAGCATCACGCCTCCCCGTGTTTTTCGTGGATCACGGCGACGTCTCCGCCGGGCAGCCGGAAGCGGCCGGATGCGCTCTGGCCGGTGAGCAGGTCGGCGCCGCGGGCGGGGACATCGGTGTCCGCGTCAGTGTGGTTGATCAGGAACAGGTACGTCTGGCCGGTCTCCGGGTCGCGGCGGCGCACCGCCTCGATCCCGGGTGGCAGGCCGAAGCCGGTGACGCCCGCCGCCTCGGCGACCCGGCGTAGGAACCGCTCCCGGCTCGGCTCGTCGAGGCGGGTGGTCAGATACCAGGCGACGCCGTCGCCGTACGCGTTGCGGGTGATCGCCGGCGCGCCAGCGATGGGGCCCGCGTTGGCGGAGTAGCGGGCGAGCACCGCCGCGGTGGTCGCCTCGCCCTGCTCGGACCACACCAGACCTACCGAGCCGTCGTCCAGGTCGATCGCCCCGTCGGCGGGCAGCGGGCAGAACTCCTCGATCCGTACGCCGAGCAGCTCAGTGAAGGCTCCGGGGTAGCTACCGAGGCGCACGTGGTCGTTCGGGTCCACGATTCCCGAGTACGGCCCCACCGCCAGGGCGCCGCCGGACGCGACGTGCCCGGCGAGGTTCTTCGCGGCGTCATCGGAGACCAGGTACAGCGACGGCGCGAGCACCAGCTTGTAGCCGGACAGGTCGGCCGACGGCGGCCGCAGGTCGGCCGTGATCCCGGCCCGCCAGAGCGTGCGATGCCACGCCTCGATCTCCTCGGCTGCGGTCATGTCGACGCTGGGGTGGCAGTCGTGGCGTTGCGCCCACAGGCTGGACCAGTCGAGCAGGATCGCCACCTCGGCGTCCACCGTGGAGCCCTTGATGTCAGCAAGCCGGCGCAGGTCGGCGCCGAGCCGCACCACCTCTCGCCACACTCTGG
>WHSM01000356.1 GCA_009380105.1 Micromonosporaceae bacterium | reverse complement strand
GTCCGGGGCGCTGCTGGTGGGGCTTTCGGCGCCGCCGCACCCGGTGAGCGCCATCGCTCCGGCGAGCAGCAGCGCCACCCCCACGCCGAGCCGTCGATCAGTCCATCGCACCTTCATGGCTCCTCCATCCCCCGTCGGCTGTTCCGCCGCTTCGACGGCGAATGCGAGGCCCCGGTTCCGTCACGGTCCCGAAACCTGGTCACGGCCCGGCTTCGTGGGGAGCACGGTTACGGCTCGCCGGACCTGGCGCGGCTCGCGACTCGGGCTCGGCCCGGTTGCGTGGGGCGATTGGGCGGCGTTACTCGGCCGGCTGGGAGGGGCGGGAGCGCAGCGCGGCGACGTAGTCGTCCGGGGCCCCGGCCTTCTCTGCCGCGTCAGCCAGCTCGCGGAGATACCACACGGTCGGCGGCCCGCCTTCGTACCCGGTGAACACGTACAACCAGGCGGATTTGTCGCCGTCGAGTGTGGCGACCTGGACGTGCAGCTTCCGGTAGAGGCCGGAGTCCGCGCCTTCCAGCTCGTCGAGCGTCTTCTGGTCGAAGGGGTGCACGTCGTAGAGCGCCACGAAGACCCGCGATGCGAGGTCCTCGACGGCTGTGGCGAGTGAGCTCTCCCACCCCAGGTCGCCCCCGGCGAACGTCAGCCGCCAGCCTTCCAGCCAGCCGGTGCCGACCAGCGGGGAATGGGGGCAGTAAGCCTGCATCCGCCCGGGATCGAGGTTGGAGCCGTACGCGGCGTACAACGACACGACGAAGACCCTAATGCCCTGCCGCCCAAATGCGCAGCCAAAGGAGGTCAACGCGCCCGGCGCGGCGACCCGGCATGAGCGGGGGACGCGGCGTGAGGGAGATGCGGCGGTGGGCGGGGCGACGCGGCCTGAGCGGGGCGAACGCGGGTGAGAGACAATGCGACGGAGTTCGCGGGGGATGGGGCGAGCGTAGGAGATTCGGTGGCGCGCATCGTGGTGATCGGCGGGGGCCCGGCAGGTTACGAGGCGGCGTTGGTGGCCGCTCAGCTCGGGGCTGAGGTGACCGTCGTGGAGCGCGACGGGGCCGGCGGCGCCTGCGTGATCTCCGACTGCGTGCCCAGCAAGACCTTCATCGCCTCCTCCGACGCCGTCACCGCCGTGCGCGGCGCGTCCAAGCTCGGCATCCGCACCGACGGTGTCGGCGCGCGGGTCGACGCGCCGGCCGTGCACGAGCGGGTGCGCCGCCTAGCGCAGGCGCAGTCCGCCGACGTGCAGGCCAAGCTGGTGAAGGAAGGGGTGCGGTACGTCGCCGGCGCCGCGCGTCTCGGGGAAGAGGCGCTCGGGCACACCCACCGGGTGGTGGTCGAGCCGCAGCAGGGCGAGCCGTTCCACCTCGACGCGGACACGGTGCTGATCGCCACAGGCGCCACCCCCCGGGTGCTGCCCGACGCGACGCCCGACGGGGAGCGGATCCTCACCTGGCGCCAGGTGTACGACCTGGACGAGCTCCCGGAGAAGCTCATCGTGATCGGCTCGGGGGTCACCGGGGCGGAGTTCGCCAGCGCGTACCTCGCCATGGGCGTCGACGTCACCCTGGTGTCCAGCCGGGACCGGGTGATGCCGCACGAGGACCCCGACGCCGCGATGGCCATCGAACAGGTCTTCACCGACCGGGGGATGACGATCCTGCCGCGGGCGCGCGCGTCGGCGGTCCGGCGGCGCGGAGACGGCGTGGAGGTGGAGCTGTCCGACGGAAGGGTCGTCGAGGGCGGCCACGCGCTGATGACCGTTGGCTCTGTGCCGAACACCACCGGCCTCGGCCTGGAGGAGTACGGCGTGAAGCTCGGCCCCGGCGACTTCGTGGCGGTCGACCGGGTCTCGCGCACCAATGTGCCCGGGGTATACGCGGCCGGCGACTGCACCGGGGTGCTGATGCTCGCCTCCGTCGCCGCGATGCAGGGCCGGATCGCGATGTGGCACTCACTGGGGGAGGCCGTCTCGCCGCTGCGGCTGCACAACGTCTCCGCGAACGTCTTCACCGACCCGGAGCTGGCGACGGTCGGCGTGACCCAGAACGAGGTCGGGTCGGGTCAGGTTCCCGCGCGTACCGTCATGCTGGCCTTGGACGGCAACGCCCGGGCCAAGATGGCGGGGCTGGAGGACGGTTTCGTGAAGCTCTTCTGCCGGCCCGCGTCGGGCCTGGTGGTGGGCGGCGTGGTGGTGGCCGCGAAGGCCAGCGAGTTGATCCTGCCGATCAGCATCGCGATCAAGCACCGGCTCACCGTCGACCAGCTCGCGCAGACGATCACGATCTACCCGTCGCTGTCCGGCTCGCTCACCGAAGCCGCTCGCCAGCTGATGCAGCAGGAGACGGACTGACTTCCCATTCGCGAAGCATTGCGAGTCCGCGAGGGCTAGCGCTTCACGGGGACTGGGCGCCGTCAGGTGCGGGTGTGGCGGAACTCGCGCGGTGAGCATCCGGTGAGCCGGCGGAACACGCGGTTGAAGTGGGAGAGGTTGGCGAAGCCGCAGTCGGCGGCGATCTGGGCGATGGGATGGTCGGTTTCGACGAGTTGTCGCCGGGCGGCGCTGATCCGCAGTTGGGTGAGGTAGCTGGTGAGGGTGTGACCGGTCGCGCGTCGGAAGAACCGGCAGAACGCCGCTGGGGTGAGGTTGGCGATGGCGGTGGCCTCGGCGAGCGTGACCGGTTCGGCGTGATGTTCGGCGAGGTGGCGGCAGACCGCGTCAACGCGTCGGCGGACGCGGTCGTCGAGGTGCGGCGCGTAGCCTCCGCTGGCTAGTGGCTGCGCGGGCGCGCGGGCCAGGGTGACCAGCGCGTGGAGCAGGTTGACGGCGCGGCGGGCGGGGTCTTTTTCGTCGATGAGCGCCCGCAGCGGCTCGGTTGGCCCGTTGGGGAAGGCGAGGCCTCGGCGGGCGCGGGCGAGCAGGTCGGCGACGCTGGCGAATTCCGGGGCGTGCCAGAGCTGGGGGCCGAGGAAGTCCCGGCGGAACTGGATCACCACTGCCTCCGCCGGCCCAGGCGGCTCGGACAGCCAGGTGTGCGGCAGTTGCGGCCCGACGAGCACCAGGTCGCCGGTCTGGTACGGCTCGATCGCATCGCCGACGAACCTGCGCCCGGCGCCGGCGGTGATGAGGGTCAACTCGTGCTCGGGGTGGGCGTGCCACTGGAACGGGAATCGAGGCTGCCGCCTGATGTTGGCGCGGAACGATGTCCCCGGGGCCGCTGTGAGGCGCTCCATGACGGCGTTCACGCAACTGACGGTACGAGAGCCGATTCAGCGCCAGATTCGTCGGCGTAGGCAAACAGGGTGTCGGAACTGGTCAGGTTTGGCGTAGCCATCCGGTCGACTGGCCGTGATCATGAGGTGCACTGGCAACCGTTCGGCGCCCGGCCCAGCGCCGCCGGCCCACCCCCGCCAGGCGGCCCCGCGAAGGGAGAAACGCCCATGCCACCCCCGAAACCTGCACAGTCGAGCCTCACGCCGCGCGGCGCGGCGGGCACGCGCCGCCGGCCCGCGTCGTGGCTGCGTGGGCTGTTGGTCGCCGCGCTCACGTTCGCGCTCGCCAGCGCCACCGCCGTCGCCGCGCCGGCGCCGCCAGTCGCGGCTCATTCCGGCGGCGACATCGTCTACCTGTACAACCCCATCGACGACGGCGCCGGCCACAACACCGTGACCGCGTGGTGGCCGTGGGGATACGGAGTGTCGCCTCCCGGTCACCACATCGTGTACTCCAACTGGGGTTGGCAGAACGACTGGTCGATGGACATCTTCGCCCGTGCCTCCTGGAAACCCGTCGTCACCCCGTTCGGGTACCGGACCACCGCCGGGCATGTCGTCAGCTCCACCGTGATCGGGATCCGGGCGGCCTGCGCCTCCGGCAACCTGGCCGACGGCGGCCACCGGATCACCATCGAGGCCCGCGACACCGTCACCGGCGAGATCCTCGCCCGCGCGGAACTGGCCCACGTGACCGCGCCGCAGGTCTGGGTCGGCCAGCAGATCGGCGGCTGGACCGTGATCGGCTACACCCACCGGTTCCAGTACAGCAGCTGCTACCAGGTCAGCAACGACGCCGGCATCCACGTCCACTTCGAGGTCGTCAACTACCACCGGTACGCCTGCTGGTACGGATACGCCTACAACGCGGGGCTCACCCCGCTCACCGCCATCGGTGCCGCCGCCACCCACTACGGAACCCAGCGAGCCCGCTGCTGACATGGCCGCAGGCCCCCTCAGACCCGGCTAGTGCCCCGAAGGTCACCCAACCATCCCCCGGGCTGCGGCGTCGCCTCACCCGCACCGCGCGGCAGCCCAAGCGAAGGGAACAGCCCCATGTCACCACCGAGACCCCTAACGCGCACGGCCCCGGCCGCGCACCGCAGGCGGCCTACGTATTGGCTGCGCAGGCTGCTGGGCGCCACGCTCGCGTTCGTGCTCGCTAGCGCCGCCGCAGTCGCCGGACCCGCAGCGCCCGCGCAGGCCAACGGCCACATCTGGGGCATCGACGTCGCGTCCTATCAGGGCAACGTGGACTGGGACGCCGTGGCGTC
>WHSM01000397.1 GCA_009380105.1 Micromonosporaceae bacterium | reverse complement strand
GCAGCGTGTCCGAGCGCCATTGCCGACCCCATGTGCCGGAGAGCGCCCATCGCGTCCCGCGTAGCGGATACGCAGCGCCCGGCGACGATCAGGCCTTCAACGCCGACCGGAAGGAGCGAGCGATAGGGAGTAGCGAACGGTGCACTCGGCTGCAGCAGCGTGGTCCCGCCGCCCTCCGGGTGGTGAACATCGAGGGGGCCGCCGCCCTCCGCGATCCCATCGTCGAACTGCCGTCCGTCCATTACGTCGTCCCGCGACAGGACATAGTCACCCACCACCCGCCATGTTTCGCGGACGCCGATCCACGACGCCCTGAATAGCCCCCGTACCCAGCCGTTGCTGGTCATGTCCTGCGCGGATGCGGCGATCCGCGATCCGCTTCTCGACAGGATATGACGCCAGCGGAGGGATGAGCCCGCCTCTTTCACGTCGTTGGTGAATGATCGGTTGTTGATCTTCTTCGGGTGCTGGAGTGGTAGTGGCGGATGGGTGCGCGCGGGTTCGCCCGACCTGCTGGTGTGTCGGGTGCTCCGGGTCCTCGGGTCGTGGTGGTCGGGGGTGGGGTCTGTGTTCAGGGGAACGCTTCGCGGAGTCGGTGCCAGCCGGTGGTGATGGCGGTGGCCCAGCGCCAGGTGGCGTCGATGCGCAGCCGGGTCTGGCGGGCGCTGCGGGTGAGTCTGGCGGCGACGTGCAGGACTCGGTAGCGGAACGCGTGGATCTCACAGCGGGCGAGGTCGGGGACTTCGGCGAAGCAGATCAGCTTGGTCCAGCAGATCAGGTCCACGGCGGTGAGCACGGTCTCGAGCCAGGCGGCGTTCTCGCTGATCGCGTGGCAGGGAAGGTTGGCCAGTCCGGTGGCCTTGGCCTCGCGGATGCGGTCTTCGACTCGGGCATGTTGGCGGTGCCGCAGTTCCAGTCCGGCGGCCTGTCCTGCAACCAGACCTGGCTTGGTGTTGGTCAAGATCGCCGTGATCCGCATGCCGTCGACGTCGGTGAAGGTCAGCTGCGCGCCGGGATGGGGCCGCTCGCGGCGCAGGATGAGCCGGGACCCTTCCGGCCAACTGGACAGGTCGATCATCCCGGTGGCCTCGGCGACCCAGGCTCCCTCGCGCAGGCCGCCGTCGGTCTGCAGCGCCGGGTGCCAGCACTGCTCGGGGATGACATCGACGATGCGCTGGATCCGTTCGTCCACGGGGAATCCGAACGAGAACTCCAGTCCCCGAGCCACGCACGCCGCCGCGAACGCGTGTGTGGCTCCGGCCGAGTCCGACCGAGCCAGCAACCGCGGCCCGTCGGGGTCCTCGGGTCGTGGGCGGGCCTGCTCGGGTAGCGCGGCAAGCGCCATGTCCAGCACCGTGATGTGGTCAGCGGCGGTGTTCGACCCGGCATTTCCTGGGCGCAGCAGGCCGGCAAGCGCCTCTGCGCCAGCGATGTCGACCCGGTCCAGAAAGCACAGCAATGGATGGAACCCGAACGTCTTCTTCCACGTCGCCGCGGCGTTCTGTTTCTCACTGTGCGCGATGGTGATGGTGGCGTCGAAATCCAGACACAGCTGGCCACCCAGATCCGGTTCCGCGCCCGCCTCCCACGCCCTGGCGCGGGCCGCGGCACGTGCCCTGCGCACCCGGTCCAGATGATCCGCGTCGATTCTGTCCAGCACCCGCCACGTGGTCGGCATGGACGCCACCGGCCCGAACATGCCCTGCCGATCCCGAAGCACCGCAATACCACTCACCGCGTCCGCGCCATCGGCGACTGCTACGGCCAGATCAGTGAACACCCGGCCCGGCGCATGGACCGGGACACCCTTGTACGTGTCCAGTAACGCGCCCGTGACCCCATCGACCAGGCCAGTGCCCTCGGCGACCTCCCGCAGCAGACCCACCCCAGCGTGCGACACCACGCCCTGCCCATCCGCGCTGACCACAACCCGACGTGCCCGCTTGATACGCTTCACTCGCAAAGTGCCCGCCCTGCAGGATAACTACGACCGTCGCAAGCCGTAGTTTCCCCCACAAGGCAGGCACTTTCGCGTACCCAGGCCCCATGTCGCACCGATCAGCGTGAAACAGGCGGGTGAGGCCCCCACCGCCGGGAAGTAGTCCGATCACGAAGCCGATAACGGAGCCTCTGCCTATTGACCCTCGGGCACGTCGCAGGTCGTCCAGGGAGGGCAATGCACGACCTACCACAATCCCCTCCGCCAGGCGGCGGGCCGCTGTGCGAGCCAGGCCTTGAACGCCTGCTTGGAGCGGCCCTGAACCATGTCCAACAACCGAGGACCAGGTCCCGTCACGGATCGGCGTCAGGTCAATGATGACGGTGACGTACTTGTCACCGTGGGTGTGGCGCCAGACATGCTCGTCGACCCCGATCACCGCCACGCCGTCGTAGCGCTGCGCATCGTCGATGAGGACGCGCCTGCCCTCGGTGAGGACCGCGCTGTTGGCGGTGTTCCACGACACCGCCAGCGCCTCCGCGATCCGAGCCACCGCCAGGTGCTGGATCACTAGTCCTGCCAGCGCCCAGCGCAGCGCGCTGCGGGAGAGCTTCGCCCGTGGTTCGGCGGCCCGGCTTGTGTCCTGGCGCCACACGTGCCCGCAGCCGATGCACCGGTAGCGGCGGACCGTGACCAGCAGCGTCGTCGGTCGCCAGCCCAGCGGCTCGTGCGCCAGCTGCCGGGTGACGGTATCGCGAGCGGTGCCCTCGCAGCCGCAGCGCCGGCACCACTGATCGGCCGCGACGACGCGGCAGGCGAGGACCGCCCGGTCCGGTTCGAGCCGCCGCCCGGTGACTTCGAGGCCGAGCTCGTCGAGGCGGCAGAACGTGGTCAGGTCAGGGCGAGCGCAGGTAGCGTCAAGCACGTCGAGGTCTCCTGAATGGGCGGCGTAGGAACCTCCATCCTTGAAAGACCTCGACCCCGCTCCCGGGAGCGCCGCGCCGACCCCGCTACACCTCAACTGCGAAGAGCCTCGAATGCTCGGCGCCCCGCGTCTGGTTGACTGCGCGCGTGTCGAACCGGGGGGTGCTGGCCTATCCGGCGTTCGTGCGTCTGTGGCTTGCCGGCACGGTCTCGTGGCTCGGCACGTTCAGTTTCGGCCTGGCCCTGCAGCTGCTCCTGATCGAAACCCTGTCTGCGGATCAGGCGGCGATTGGATTTGTGCGGTCGGCGCAGTGGGTGCCCGCCCTGGCGATCGGTCTGCTCGCTGGGGTGCTGACCGACCGGGTGCGCCGTCGGCCGGTGCTGATTGCTGCCGACACTGTGACTGCTCTGGCGACAGGGGGGATCGGAGCCCTCGCGCTGACCGGGCTACTGACGGTCCCCGTCCTGGCTGCCCTGGTGGCCCTTGTCGGGGCAGCGTCGATGTTCTACCACGCCGCTCACCAGTCCTACCTGCCGCGGCTGGTACCAATGGAGCTGCTGCCAGTCGCCAATGCGCGCATTGAGCAGACCATGACGGCAGCTGAGGCGGTCGGTCCGCTGGTGGGGGGCGCCCTCGTCAGGTTCTTGTCCGCCCCCGTCGCCATCCTGTTGAACGCGGTCAGCAAGGCCGCGTCCGCTTTGCTCCTGGCCTCGATTCGGGTCGAGGAGCCCGCGCCGCAGCGGCAGCCGAACCGGCATCTGTGGCGCGAGCTAAAGGAGGGCGGGTCCTGGGTGTACCGCCACCGCACCCTCGCTTCATACGCTGTATCGCTGCACCTGTGGTTTTTCTTCAACTCCGCAATCATGACGGTCTTCGTTTTTCACGTGACCGAGGTGCTCGGCCTGGACGCGCTCACGGTCGGCCTGGTGCTCTCGTGCGCAGGGGTGAGCGGGGTTATCGGCGCCGGCCTGGCGCCGCAAGCCGCCAAGCGGTTCGGTTTTGGCCCGGTCTGCGTGGCCGCCGATTGGTTGCACCCGCTGGCGTTCCTGTTCCTCCTGCTCGCCTCGCCGGGCCCCACCGGTGCGGCCTTGCTGGTGGTCGGGCAATTGGTCTACGGGCTCGGCGCCGGGCTCAAGGGTCCTCTCGAGCTCAGCTATCGCAACGCCGTGACCCCCGACCGGTTGCGAGCCCGGATGAACGGGACCATCCGGTCGTTGAACTGGGGCTCGATTGCCG
>WHSM01000179.1 GCA_009380105.1 Micromonosporaceae bacterium | reverse complement strand
TCGACGGACCCGGCCGGCGACAGCGCCGCGACCGACTCCAGGAAGTGCCGGTCGAGATCCTCGCTCATTCCGGGAGTCGGAAGTCGAGGTCAGGCACTGGCTCGGCGACGTCCAGCTGCGCCTTCTGCAGCCGGCCGGAGTGGTCCCAGTTCATCGACTGCCAGCGGGTGAACTGGTCCAGCACCCACTGCCCGGAGAGCCGGCCGCCGTTGCCGGACTTGCCGTTGCCGCCGAACGGCAGGTGCGCCTCAGCGCCCGAGGTGGAGTTGTTCACGCTGACCATCCCGGCGCCGATGCCGCTGCGGTACGCGAACACGTCCTGCGGGTCGGAGGTGTAGATCGCGGCCGACAGCCCGTATCCGGGCGCGTTGGCGAGCTCGATCGCCTCGTCCAGGGTCTGGTAGGCGGTCACCCCGACGACCGGCCCGAAGGTCTCCTGCGAGAACAGCTTGTCGTCCGGGCGCACCCCGTCCACGATCGCCGGGTGGTAGAAGAGCCCTGCGTCGGGGTCTCCCACGAAGCCGCCGCGGGGGTCGCCCGAGGAGATCCGGCCGACCGCCGTCGACCCGGACACTCGGTGGTGGTCGGCGATCCAGCCCAGGTAGCCCTCGTACCGCTCCGCGAACCGCTCGTTGATCATCGGCCCGTACAGCACGTCCTCGAACGGATCCCCGACAGCAGCCGCCTCGGTGGCCGCCGTGAACCGGCGCAGGAACTCGTCGTGCACGTCCCGGTGCACGATCGCCGTGCCGAGGGACGTGCAGCGCTGCCCAGCGGTGCCGAACCCGGCGAACAACGCGCCCTCGACCGCCAGGTCGAGGTTCGCCGACGGCGTCACCACCATCGGGTTTTTGCCGCCCAGCTCCAGGCACGGCGACTGCAGATGCCGGCCGCACAGCTCGCCGATCGTGGAGCCGACCGCGCTGGAGCCGGTGAAGCCCACCTTGTCGACCACGCCGCCGGCCAACGCCTGCTCCAGCCCGGCGAACGTGGCCGGGCCGTCGGCGAACACCACGTTCAGCACGCCGGCCGGAATGCCCGCCCGGGCGAACACCTGGTGCAGCGCGAGCCCGATCGCCGCGGAGTACTCCGCCGGCTTCCACACCACCGCGTTGCCGGTGAGCAACGCCGGGACGATGTACCAGGCCGGCACCGCGACCGGGAAGTTCCCCGCGGTGATGATGGCCGCGACGCCGACCGGGTTGCGGTAGGTGAACAACTGCTTGTCCGGCATCTCGGAGGGCACCGTCTGCCCGTACAGCCGGCGGCCCTCGCCGAGGAAGAAGTCGCAGGTGTCGACGATCTCGCGCACCTCACCCAGGGCTTCCCGGTAGGGCTTGCCGATCTCCCGGACCATGATCCGCGCCAGCGCCTCGCTGTTGGCCTCGACCAGCCGGCCGGCGTACGCGATGGCGCGACCGCGCAGCGGGGCCGGGGTGGCGGCCCACTCCCGCTGCGCCGTCCTGGCGGCCCGGCAGGCGGTCACGAAGGTTTCCGCGTCTGCCAGTGAGACCTCTGCGACTATCTCTTTGGTACGGGCTGGATTGGTCGACCTGAACTCACCGCCCGGGGCGCCGTGCGCCGGCGCGCCGTCGATGACAGACAACACCTTGATCGTTCGTTGGCTCATGTCGCCATCCTCCCGCGTCCCGTCGGCGCCGCGGTAGTGGCCCATGACGCCGGCCTCCGTCGACGTTGTTGGCGCCGGCTCCTCTGATCCACATGGGACGCAGCGGACCGGTCCGAACGGATAGTCTGCCCGCATGATCGTGCCGCCCCGCCGGCCGCTGCTCTCCGGCCTTCTCGCCTTGACGGTCGTCGCGCTGGCCGCGGTCGCGTCGGTGATGGCGATCCTGCCGCCGGCCCCGCGTCCGGCCTCCGCCCCCGTGTCAGAGTTCAGCGCAGAGCGCGCGCTTCGGCACGTGAACCAGATCGCACGCGCACCGCATCCGGTGGGCAGCGCGGAGCAGCGCAGGGCGCGCGACCATCTGCTGCGAGAGTTGCGGGCAGCGGGCCTGGAGCCAGAGGTGCAGGAGGCCGTCGGCAAGGACCCGAGCGGTCGTCGTGCGCCGGCCCTGGCTTCCGTGGAGAACGTGGTGGCGACGCTGCCTGGCAAGGACTCCACTGGCCGGATCTTCCTGATGGCGCATTACGACTCGGTCGCCACAGGACCCGGAGCGTCTGACGACGGCGTCGGCGTGGCGGCCGTGTTGGAGGCGGTACGGGCCCTGCGCGCTGGTCCGAGCCTCCGCAACGACGTGGTGGTCGTGTTCACCGACGCCGAGGAGGCGTGCCTGTGCGGCGCGGAGGCGTTCGTGAGTCAGCATCCGCTGGCCCGGGACGGCGGCGTGGTGATCAACCTGGAGGCGCGTGGCAGCAGCGGACCTGTCGTCCTGTTCGAGACGTCCACAGGCAACGCCGAGCTGGTCGAGGTGTTCGCCGAGTCGGCGCCGTACCCGGTGGCGACTTCGGTGGCCGTCGAGGTGTACCGGCGGCTGCCGAACGACACGGACTTCACGGCGTTCCACCGCTCCGGCGGGTTCCTGGGCCTGAACTCCGCGTACTTCGACGGGGCGACGGCGTACCACACCTCGCTCGACACACCGGCCGCGGTCGACCGGGCCAGCATGCAGCAGCACGGCGCCAACACGCTCGCGTTGGCTCGTGCCTTCGGTGAGATCGACCTGCGGCACGCGCGTGCCGCGGGGGATGCGACATACCTGCCCGTCTTCGGTGTGCTGGCGCGCTATCCGGGGGCGCTGACGTGGCCGCTGGCGATTCTCGCGGTGATCACCGTGGCGGCGTTGGCGTTGCTCGCGCGGCGGCGCGGCGTCGCCAGCCTGCCGCGGATCGCGGCCGGGTTCGGCCTCTCGGCGATTCCGATCGTGGTGGCGTACGCGGGCACGGCCGGACTGTGGCAGGCCGTTGTCGCTTTCTGGCCGGAGCACGACGGGTTCGCCGCTGGCGATCCTCACCGCCCCGCCATGTACCGACTCGCCGTCGTGGCGTTGACCGCGGCGGTGATTCTCGGTTGGCGCACCGCTGTGCGACGACTCGGCTCGACAGCGCTCGCGATCGGCGCGTTGTCGTGGCCGGCACTGTTCGGCGTCGTGGCTGCCGGGACGGTGCCCGGAGGCTCGCACCTCGGCGCGATTCCAGCGTTGGCCGGCGCGTGCGCCGGCATCGTCGCTCTGGCGCTGCGGCGACGTCCCGTCGTCGGTGTGGTCGCGCTGACGGCCGGCGCGGTGGTCGCCGCGGTGGTCTATGCGCCGCTGATCGCGCTGTTGTTCCCCGCGCTCGGCATGAGCACCGCAGGGGTGTCAGCGGTGTTGATCGCGCTGGCGGGCCTGTGCGCGCTGCCGTTGCTCGAGCTGGTGTCGCCGCGCCGCGGCGAGTCGAGCGGCGGGTCAAGCGGCGGCGAGTCAAGCGGCGCCGAGTCGAGCGGCGGCGGGTCGAGCGGTGGCCGCCTGCGCCGATTGTCCGGGCACGCCGCCGTGCCCGCGACGCTCGCCGCGATCCTCACCCTCGCTCTCACAGCGGGCGGTGTCAGCGCCAATCAGGTCAGCTCGGCGCAGCCGAGGGTGGCGCACCTGGTGTACGGGCTGGACGCGGACACCGGCTCGGCCCGGTGGTTCAGCCGCGACCGGACTCCGACGGACTGGGTCCAGCGGTACGTCACGCGACAGGAGCGGACACCGGGCGCCTTCCCGTTGCTGGACTCGAGGAAGGCGCGGTCCGGCCCGGCGCCCGCCGCGTCGCTGCCCGCGCCCACGCTGGAGGTGCTGTCCTCGCGCGTGGACGGAGACCGGCGGGTCATCCGGCTTCGAGTGCGCTCCGCCCGCGACGCGTCCACGTTGGCCGTCCACCTGGAGCGTGGGGCCCACGTTGAGCGCGCGGAGGCGCAGGGTCGAGCGGTGCGTGTGGATCACGACGAAACGGTCGGCCCGTGGGGATTCGGCATCAGGTACCACGCGGCGCCGCCGGACGGGGTCGAGGTGACCTTGACCGTACGAGGCGCCGAGCCCTTGGACGCGCGGGTGGTGGATCAGACCCAGGGACTGGAGGCGCTTCCGGGCTTCGTCCCGCGGCCGTCCGACGTCATCGCCGCGCCCAGCCACAGCACGGACGTGGTCCTCGTGGCACGCACGTACACCGTGTGACAGCCTCACCGGAAATGCGGCTGGGCCACGGATGTTGTGGCCTTATCCTCGTGGGTAACGCGTTGACGGAGACGAGTAGCCGCGGGATCCGCGAGCCGAGAGAGCTGCTGGTAGCTGGGAAGGCAGTCTCGCGTCCCGAGGGTGAAGACCCTCCCGAGCGCGGGGAGGAACGGCCCGTGCGGCCCGATGCCCCGCCGGGTGGCCCCCGTGATCGGGCCTGAATGAGGCCGCCGCCGTTGGTGGCGGCGAAGGTGTGGTGGCACCGCGAGCACCCTTATCGCCCACGCCCCCAAGGGATCATGACGAGGTCCTTTGGGAGGACTCTTGATGATCCACACGACGAGCCGGGTGTTGGTCGCTGACCTGCGACGACACGTGGGAGAGACCGTTTCGGTCTCCGGTTGGACGAGCACGCTGCGGCTGCAGCGGAAGATGCAGTTCGCGGTGGTGCGTGACCACACCGGCATGGTGCAGGTCACTCACCGGCGCGGTGGTGACGGCGACGCGCTGGAAGCCGAGTTCGACCGTCTCACTGCCGAGTCCGCTGTCCGCGTCACTGGCCGAGTGGTGGACAACCCGGTTGTGAAGCTGGGCGGGTTGGAGATCCTGCCGGAGTCGATTGAGGTGCTCAGCCGCGCCGGGGCGCCGTTGCCGATCGATGAGCGCACGGGGCTGGAGCGGCGGTTGGACTGGCGTTTCCTGGATGTGCGCAAGCGCCCGGCCGCCCGGTTGCTGTTCGCCGCGCAGACCACGCTTGAGCAGGGCATGCGCGAGTACGCCTACGCGCGGGGCTGCACCGAGATGCACACCCCGAAGCTGATGGGCGCCGCGTCCGAGTCCGGCGCTGAGGTCTTCACGGTCGGCTATTTCGACCGCGACGCGTGCTTGGCGCAGTCGCCGCAGTTCTTCAAGCAGATGGCGATCGCGGCGGGCATCGACAAGGTCTTCGAGATCGGGCCGGTGTTCCGGGCAGAGCCATCGTTCACCTCGCGGCACGCGACCGAGTTCACCGGGGTGGACGTGGAGTTGGCATGGATCACCGGCGTCGAGGACGTGATGGTGTTCGAGGAACGCATGCTGGCCCACGCCCTGACCAAGGTCGCCGACACGCACGCGGACGAGATCGAGGAGCACTACGATGTCGGGCTCGTCATCCCGGAGACGCGATTCCCCCGGATTGCCATGGCGGAGGCGCAGCGGATCCTGCGGGCCGCCGGGTGGGACCTGGCGGGCGAGAAGGAGGACCTGGACCCGGAGGGCGAGCGGGCGCTGGCGGCGCACCTCAAAGCCGAAACCGGGCACGAGTTCGTGTTCGTCACCCATTACCCGGCGAGCATCCGGCCCTTCTACCACATGCGGCCGGCGGACCAGCCCGAAGTGACGCTGAGTTTCGACCTGCTGTGGAAGGGGCTGGAGGTGACCACAGGGGCGCAGCGCGAGCATCGCCGCGACGTGCTGCTCAAGCAGGCGGCGGAGAAGGGGTTGAGCACCGAGCCGCTACAGGACTATCTGAACTGTTTCCGGTTCGGCTGCCCGCCGCATGGGGGGCTGGGCATGGGACTCGGCCGGGTGCTGATGGCGATGCTCGGACTTGACTCGATCCGCGAGGCCACGTTCCTCTTCCGCGGGCCGAACCGGCTGACACCGTGAACGCGGACCTGCGGTCCCGCCGGGTCAGGCCAGCCGGGCCAATTCCACCGGGGCATTGCGGGTTACCGGCGGGCGAGTTGGGTGGTGCCGTTGCGGGCGCGGAACGCGCCCGGCGCTGCCCCCCACTGCCGGTGGAACGCCGTGGTGAAGTGGCGGACGTCGGGGTAGCCGCATGTGTGGGCGATCTCCTTGATGGGAAGGCCGTGCTCGACCAGGCGTTGCGCGGCGACGTCGAGCCGGAGCCGGGTGAGGTAGGCGTGGATCGTGGTGCCGATGACTCGGCGGAACAGGCGATTGGCGTGCCGTTCGCTGAGGTGGACCTGCGCGACGACGTCGCGGACGGAGACTGGGCGGTCGTAGTTGTCGTGGAGGTAGCGCACCATCGTCTTGACGGCGAGCCTGTTCCGCCCGCCGGGCGCGACGTCGTGGGCGGGGAGGCGTGCGTGGTCGTTGAGCACCGCGCGGGCGGTGTCGACGACCAGCGTCCCGGCGAGCGCCGAGACGACATCGCCGAACCCCGGCCCTGGCCGGGACGCCTCGCGGGTGAGCAGTTCGAGCAGCACCGGAACCCGGGGCGCTGCCGCCGACACGACAGGGGCTGCCGGGTCAGCGAACGCCTGGAGCAGGTCGCGTCCCCCGTCCGGAGGTCCGGCGCCCGGCCGTCGCGGCGGCTCGGGCACCAGTGTGTAGGACCAGAATTGGATGCCGAGGGGATCGTCGTGGCTGGACACGATCTCATGGACGTCACCGGGCCGGGCGACGAACAGCGCTCCGGCCTCGACGACGTGGTGCTCGTCGCCGCTGCGGAACACACCCCGCCCGCTGTAGGCGTAGCAGACCTCGAAGTACGAATGGGTGTGGAGATAATTGCGCCAGGGGTACGGCTCGTAGAAGCCCCAGTGGACGAACTCGGCGTGGTGCCCGCCCACATCGAGGCTGACCCGCTCCCCGGCGAGGTCGACGATCGCGCGCCCGTCGTACGGAAGAGCTGCGGCGGCCTGTGCGGTCACGACGAAGCTTCGGCTCGTACGGTCGGGTCGATGCCGCGCAGGATCATGCCCTGGCCCAGCGACCTGGAGTGCAGGTTCTGAGTCGGGATGTTCTGCGGATCGCGGTACTGGACGAGCAAGGTCGTCCGCGCCTCGTCGGTCGTGTTGACGCCCGAGCCGTGAACCGTGAGGTAGGTGAAGAAGAGGACGTCACCAGCTTCCGCCTCGCACGGCACGGATTTCTCCAGCGGCCATTCGGAGAATGGAAGGTGCCAGCTGCCCTCCGACGTGTGTTCCAGCGGGCCGTTCTTGTGGCTGCCCGGCGCCACGCGCACGCAGCCCTTCTCCAGCGGGGCGTCGTCGAAATGGAAGATCGCTGCGCCGACCGTGTGCCTTGCGTGCGGGAAGTAGGGATAGTCCTGGTGCATCGGGAAGGGCGAGCCCTTCTCGGGCGGCTTGACGAACATCTTGGTGTGGTGGAGCTGGACGTTCTCGGTTCCCATCACGGCCGCAGCCACATCGGTAAACCGCGGATCCACGATGAGTCTGCTGAACGCGGCCGAGTGGAATTGCACGTCGTGGCAGTGCTTCAGCTCGGTCTGTGCGCCCAAGCCAAGCTCGCGGGCGCTGTCCCACGTGGGGTCGGCGTCATGGTTGAGGCGCTCGATGAGCGCATGGCACTGCTCGCGGTAGGCCTTCGCCTCCTCCGCATCGAGCAAGCCCTTGACGAGCACGTACCCGTTCTCCTGATAGGCCTTGACCACTGCCTCGTCGACCATGGCACCTCCCAGCTCCTGCGGTGACTGCTCGTGGTCACGTGCTGCGACGCTTCGACCGTAAGCGCGGTCAGCGGGCCGGTCCCAGGCCCTGGACGGACATGGTTGTTGACGAAACGGACATGACCGAGCCTTCCACCAGCACCCGCGGGCCTCGCATCGGGTGGCTGATCAGGACAGCGGCGCCTGCCAGCGCTGGCGCCACGCGACATCGAAGACATAGGCGGCGAAGACTTTCGTCAACCGGTGATGTGTCCGTAACATATTGTCCTATGTCGACGGTCGTCGAACTACTGCGTCGGCGAGGGGAGACGCAGCCCGCAGATCGGGCGTTTCTCTTCCTCGACGACACCGGCGGGCCTGGAACCTCCATCAGCTACAGCGAGCTGGACCTGGCGGCCCAGAGGGTCGCGACGGCACTCGTCGAGCGCGGCGCCTCGGGACGGTCAGTGCTCCTGCTGTACCCGCCCGGCCTCGACTACATCATCGGCTTCCTGGGCTGTCTCTACGCCGCGGCGATCGCGGTCCCGGCCTACCCGCCGGACCCGGGACGGTGGAGCCGGACGCTGCCCCGGCTGCGCGCGCTGGCCGCCGACTGTGGCGCCAGCGTGGCGCTCAGCGCCTCCACGCTGGTCGATTTCGCGCCCGGACTGGCGGGCGAGGCGCCAGAGCTCGCCGCCCTGGACTGGGTCGCCACCGACGCGTTGCCCCGCGACGCGGACACGATCTGCCCCGTCAGCGACGACTCGCCGGCGCTGCTGCAGTACACCTCTGGATCGACCGGCGCCCCGCGCGGCGTCCTGCTCAGCCACGCCAACCTGCTCCACAACGCGGAGTTGGTGCGCACCGGATTCGGCACTTCCCCGGATTCGATCGGCGTGAGCTGGTTGCCGCCGTACCACGACATGGGCCTGATCGGCGGCATCCTGCAGCCGCTCTACGGCGGCTTCCCGATCGCGCTGATGTCGCCGCTGACGTTCCTGCAGCGGCCGCTGGCGTGGCTGGAGACGATCGCACGCCTCGGCGCCACCGTCAGCGGCGGGCCGAACTTCGCCTTCGACCTGTGCGTGCGCAAGACCACCCCACAGCAGCGGGCCGCGCTG
>WHSM01000358.1 GCA_009380105.1 Micromonosporaceae bacterium | reverse complement strand
GTCGGGGTCGGGCTCGGCGGCGGGTTGGAGCCGCCGCTGTAGTCGATGTCGGAGCAGGCGTAGAACGCCTCCTCGCTGTAGGCGACCCGTTGCCAGATCAGGTAGAGGATGTGGCGTCCGCTGCGTGACGGGAGCGTGAGGCTGAAGGTCTGGCTCGAGCTCGGGTTGATGTTGCGCCAGGACCGGAGATGGACGAGGTCGGACCAGCGCAGCGGCTGGGTCGGGCTCCAGCCGTCGCGGGTGATGTAGAACTCGAAGTCGCTGCCGGCGTGCGGCGCGGTGGCGTGGAGCCTGGCGGTGAACGAGCCGGCGGAGACCCGCTGCGCCGGCCAGTCGGCGCGGGCCAGGTCCAGTCCGCGGTACTTGTCGCGGCCGGCGCTGCAGAGCTTGCCGTCGGGGATGATCTGGCGGTGGCGGCCCGCGGCGTTGATCAGCGACACTTCGTGCCAGTCGTAGAAGGCCTGGGTGCCGCCGGCGGCGACGGCGGCCTTGCAGGCCGCGGAGTCTGGGGTTTCCGGACCCTCCTGCCAGCACGTGTAGCTGCGGCTGGCGGGGCTGGCCACGGAGCCGTGTGCGGTGGCCGGGCTGGCGGGAAGGAGGACTCCGACCAGCGCGGCGGCGGTGATGGTGGCGGCGCCGGCCAAGGCGCGGGCGCCCGTTCTGCGTGGTACGTGCACGGGACTCTCCTGATAGGTGGTGCGGAGGTCAGTCGGGCTAAATCGTAAATCTTGTTAACAGTAAAGTTACCTAAATGTAAGCGAGCGTCATTGGCCACGCAAGGCTCGGCGCCCGTGAAAGTCCGCAAGGCGGGTTTACCCCACGGCCGCGCGCAGGGGGTCGGTCAGGCGGGCCGCCGGGTGGGTCGCTGCGGCTACTCCGGCACTTTTCGATACGCGCCGTCGCTGGCGGAAGTCGTCATCGACGCGTACGCCCGCAACGCCGTCGACACCGGACGCTGCCGATCCGCCGGCATGTACGGCCGCTCCCGCGACCCCTCGGCCGCGCGGCGGGCGTCCAACTCGTCGGCGGGCACGTCGAGCGAGATGGAGCGCGCCGGGATGTCGATGGCGATCCCGTCGCCGTCGCGCACCAGGGCGATCAGGCCACCCGAAGCGGCCTCGGGCGAGACGTGGCCGATCGACAGGCCGCTGGTGCCGCCCGAGAACCGGCCGTCGGTGACGAGCGCGCACGCCTGACCGAGACCCCTGCCCTTCAGGAACGAGGTCGGGTAGAGCATCTCCTGCATGCCGGGGCCGCCGCGAGGGCCCTCGTACCGGATCACGACGACGTCGCCCGGCATGATGTCGCCCTTCAGGATGCCGGAGACGGCGTCGTCCTGGGACTCGTACACCTTGGCTGGTCCGCGGAAGGTCAGCACCTCGGCGGGCACGCCGGCGGTCTTCACCACGCAGCCGTCCGGCGCGAGGTTTCCGAACAGGATCGCCAGGCCGCCGTCGGCGCTGTACGCGTGCGCCACGTCCCGAATGCACCCGGAAGCCGCGTCGGTGTCCAGCGACTCCCAGCGGTTCTCGGTGGAGAACGGCTCGGTGGTGCGCACCCCGCCAGGGGCGGCGTGGAACAGCTCGATCGCCTCCCGGCTCGCCGAGCCGGACCTGATGTCCCATGCCGACAGCCAGGCGTCGAGGGACTCCGAGTGCACCGATCCCACGTCGGCGTGCAGCAGCCCGGCCCGGTGCAGCTCGCCCATGATCGCCGGAATGCCGCCCGCCCGGTGCACGTCCTCCATGTGGTAGTCCGGCGAGTTGGGGGCCACCTTCGACAGGCACGGCGCCCGGCGGGACACCGCGTCGATGTCCGAGACGTGGAACGCGAGATCGGCCTCCCGGGCCGCGGCGAGCAGGTGCAGCACCGTGTTGGTGGAGCCGCCCATCGCCACGTCCAGGGCCATCGCGTTCTCGAACGCGTGCCGGTTGGCGATCGAGCGGGGCAGCACCGACTCGTCGTCCTTGCCGTAGTACCGGTTCGCCAGCTCCACCACGGTCCGGCCGGCCTGCAGGAACAGCTCGCGGCGGCTGACGTGGGTGGCGAGCGTGGAGCCGTTGCCGGGCAGCGCGAGCCCGATCGCCTCGGTGAGGCAGTTCATCGAGTTGGCGGTGAACATCCCGGAGCACGATCCGCAGGTGGGGCAGGCGGAGCGCTCGACCACGCTCAGCTCTTCGTCGCTGACCGCGTCGTTCGCTGAGGCCACCATCGCGTCGATGAGGTCGATCTTGGCGCGCGTCACCCCGCCGATCGACACCGTCTTGCCGGCCTCCATCGGGCCGCCGGAGACGAAGACGGTCGGGACGTTCAGCCGCAGCGCGGCCATCAGCATCCCGGGCGTGATCTTGTCGCAGTTGGAGATGCAGACCAGGGCGTCGGCGCAGTGCGCGTTGACCATGTACTCGACCGCGTCGGCGATCAACTCCCGGCTGGGCAGCGAGTAGAGCATGCCGCCATGGCCCATCGCGATGCCGTCGTCGACAGCGATCGTGTTGAACTCCTTGGCCACGGCGCCGGCCTCGGAGACCGCCGAGGCGACCAGTGCGCCCAGGTCACGGAGGTGCACATGGCCGGGCACAAATTGAGTGAAACTATTGGCGACCGCAACGATAGGCTTGCCAAAATCGTTATCACTCATACCAGTGGCACGCCACAGCGCACGGGCCCCTGCCATGTTCCGACCATGCGTCGACGTCTTCGATCGCAGCGAAGGCATGGTGGCCAGTGTGTCACTAGGGCAGCGCCTCGGCGTGTCGGTTGTGCTCCCGTACCATCCTTCGGGATGTCGGAATAACCGAATAGATCCACTGCCAGGGGGGTTTCCGGTTAGCCTGTCCCCGCTTTCCACCTTCTCCTCGCCAGAACTGGCCAGACGTTGGCTAGAGGTCGTGGAGCGGTCGCTGTACGTCCTGGCGCCGGCGGCGTTCGGGACGGCAGCCGTGGGCGACGCCCACGGCTGGATCGCTCCGCAGACCGGCATCGCGTGGGCCGTCGGCGCCGTCACCGTCCTCGCCACAGGCCTGTTGGTGCGGCGAGCGCTCGCCCTCCACGCCGCCGCTGGGAGCTTCGACCCCTGCCGCGGCGTCGGCTTCCTCGGCTTGGGGGTGCTTGTCGGCGGGGCGAGCCTGGTGGCGGGCGCCCTGCAAGGTCCGCGTGGCGCGTACGTCGTCGCGGCCGGCGCCGCCGTGTCGGCGTCGATGTTCATCCTCGGCCTGCTGCTGTTGCCGGGCGCGGCGCCCACCGTCCGGGCCCGGCTGCGCCGACTCCTCGACGGGACCGCGATCGGCCTGTGCCTGTTCTTCGCCGGTTGGACCCTGATCGTCAGCCCCGTCGCCGGCGGGGCCGGGGCATCCGGGCGTGGGGCCACGACCGCGATCGTGCTGGTGATGGCACTGTCGGCCACGCTGGCGGTGACGGCGATCGCTGGGGTGAGGGCGGTGCGTCACCGCTCGGCGGCGCTGTTCTGCGCCACCGGTGTGGCGGTGATGCTGATCGAGCACGCGATCGTCGCCCTGTCGTTGCTGGTGGACGTGGGCTGGACCCTCGTGCTGGCGACGACCGTCGCGTGGGTGTCGGGCGTGGTGCTGGTGTGGGTCGGCGCGCGGCGCTCCTCGCGGCGCGCGCTGGTGCCGCCGCCGCCTGGACGCCCGCGCAGATCCGGCACGCTCGCGACCCTGCCGCTGCTGTCAGCGTCGGCGACTCTCGGCCTGCTCGGCGCGATATACCACGTGGTGGCGTACGGCGGATTCGGGCAGTACACGGCGTTGATCGCGGTGTCGGCCGCCAGTTCGGTGGCCGCGCGCGGCGCGTACGCGGCGCTGGATCTCAACCGGTACGCCCGGCGGCTCGCCGACCAGGAGACCCAGTTCCGGACCACGGATCCGCTCACCGGGATCCCGAACCGGCTGCGGCTGCGGCACCGGCTGGAGCGCGAGCGGGACACCGTGCAGGTCGGCTCCCGGTGCGGCACGCTGCTCGCCATCGACATCGACAACTTCGGCGAGGTCGACGACATGCAGGGCCACGACGTCGGCGACGCGATCCTGATGGAGGCCGCGCGCCGGCTGCGGGCAGCGACCGCGCCGACGGACCTGATCGCGAGACTCGCCGGCGACTCGTTCGCGGTCCTGACGCCGGCGCCGCCGGACGAGGCAGACGCGCTGGCGACGCGGCTGCGCGACACGCTGGCCGAGCCGTACCGGCCGGTCGGGGTCGAGCCCGGCGCCGCCTATCTGACCGTGAGCGTCGGGGTCGCCGAATGCAACGCCGCCGCCAGCGTCGACGAGATGATCCGCGCTGCCGAGCTCGCGGTGGCCAGCGCCAAGGAGCGGGGCGGCAACCGCGTCGAGCGGTACGACGAGAGCCTCCAGCTGCGCACTCTGCGGCGGCAGACGTACGCGCACGAGATGCGCGGCGCCCTCGAAGGCGGCGAGCTGGACCTGCTGTACCAGCCGGTCGTGGCGCTGCCGGACGGGACGCCGGTGGGGTTGCAGGCGCAGTTGCGGTGGCTGCACCCGGTGCTCGGG
>WHSM01000586.1 GCA_009380105.1 Micromonosporaceae bacterium | reverse complement strand
GGTCCTTTTCCCGAAGGCCGTTGCCGACGGCGCCGGAGTCCGTGCCGCCGTGCCCCGGGTCGAGGTAGAGCTTGGGAACCGCCGCCGCGGTCGGCTGCGCCAGCGCCTGGCTGCCGGCCCAGGGGGCCACCGTGAGACCGGTCGCTGTGGCGATGAGAACATTACGTCGCGTGATGGGTGTGTGGGACATGAGCGCCTCTCATTCGTGGGAAAGCGGTGGTGCGGGGCGGGACAGGGTTCGGCGACCGGTCAGACCCTGGTGACCCGGACCGCGTCGGCGATCACGTAGCCGCTGGTGCTGGTCCACCGGCTCACCCCGACCGCGTTGTAGTCGCCGGCCGACAGTGAGAACGTGCCGATCGAGCGCCACGCGCCCCCGCCGGAGCGCTGATCCACTCGGACGTACTGCGCCCCGTTCGAGGCGGATACGACGAACGGGGTCGAGCTGTTGTAGCCCGCGTTCGACGGGTACCAGACATCGACCCGGTAGCTGCCGGAGCTGGGGATGCTCACCTTGAACCAGGCCGCGTCGCTGACCGGCTGCGGATTGGCGTACCGGTAGTCAGCGCCGTACCGCAGGCTGGAGTAGGTCGAGACGCCCCAGTTGCCGCTCGCCGTGAACCTGCCCGCCGTCGCGTTGTCCACAGTGGTGGTGTACGAGCCGTCTCCGAGCTTCGCGGCCACGTCGCTGCGCAGCTGCGGGAGCCTGCTGTAGAGCACGTCGCCCGGGCACTGGGTGGACATGAAGTCGCGATGGCCGAAGATCCGGCTGGCCGCGATGCCGTACTGCTGGCAGAGGTACGCGCACTGGTCGACCAGCGAGTTGTACAGCGCGCTGGTCGGGCCGACGGAGGTGTACGTGCCCTCGTTCTCGATGCCGATCGAGCTGCTGTTCGCCGGACCGGCGTGGACGCCCTGCACGAACGTCGTGCCGCCGCGCAGCGTCTCCAGGCTGCGGTGCCGGCCTTCGGTCACATAGCCGCCGCGGCTGATGGTGAACTGCTGCCCGGAGTCGATCCAGCCGTTGTGGTCCATGTGCCAGTTCTGGATCGACCGGGACAGCGCGAACGCGTGCGCCAGCGAGTAGTCGGTGCTGTTGCCGGTGGCGGTGTGGTGCACGATGATCTTGTCCGGCCGATAGTAGTTGATCGTGACCGCCGACCTCGGCGGCCGAGCGCCCCACTCGGAGGTGCCGTAGATCCTCGGCGACGGCACGGCGGCGTGGGCTGGCGAGCCGCGGAGCAACTCCGCGCCGCCCGCGGCGATGCCGACGCCGAGCAGCACGGCGCCGCGCATCAGATCTCGGCGAGGTAGCAGGTGATCGGACATGTGTGGCCTCCCCTGTCGCGGAAAGTGAACTGCCTGGCGGGAGCGTCTGGTCGCTATAGGCGGGTGATGCGGACGGCGTCGGCGATCACGTAGCCGCTGGTGCTCGTCCACCGGCTCACCCCGACCACGTTGCGGTCGCCGGCGGCGAGGCTGAACGTGCCGATGGAACGCCACGCGCCGCCGCCCGAGCGCTGGTCCACACGCACGACCTGATTGCCGCTCGTCGTGACCACGACGTACGGCGTCGCGCTGTTGTAGCCGGCGTCGGACGGGTACCAGACCTCGACCCGGTAGCTGCCGGCGCTCGGGATGTTCGCGCGGTACCACGCCGGGTCGCTCGCGGCCACCGGCGAGGCGAACCGGTAGTCGACGCCGTGCCGCTGAGCGGACCAGCTCGACGTGCCCCAGTTGCCGCTCGCGGTGAAGCCGGCCGAGCTGTTGTCGATCGTGGCGCTCCAGGCGTCACCGCTGCCCGGCACGACCCGGCCTTGGCTGACGGCGCTCTCATGGTGGCGGCGGTCCAGCGCGCTGACGTAGTAGCTGTACGTCGCCGTCGGGGACGCCGTGGTGTCGGTGAACGCGGTCCCGCGGACCGTCCCGAGCAGGTTCGTCGCGTCGGCGAAGGCGCACGGGTCCGCGGCGCCGTCACCGTCGAGT
>WHSM01000341.1 GCA_009380105.1 Micromonosporaceae bacterium | reverse complement strand
GCACGCCGGCAGGTCACCCCGCGCTGCGCCGCGCGCGGCGGGCCGACAACTCGTCGAGATCCGCCGCCGGAGGCTCCTCCTCCGCGCCGTGCTCGGCCGGCATGTGCGCCAACGAACCCTGGATCTCCTTGAACGCCCCGCCGATCGCGATGCCGAACACGCCCTGACCCCCCTGAAGCAGGTCGACGACCTCCTCCGGGGAGCGGCACTCGTACACCGTGGTGCCGTCCGAGATGAGAGTGATCCGCGCCAGGTCGTCGATGCCGCGGGCCCGCAACTGGTCGATCGCCTTGCGGATGTTCTGCAGCGAGACCCCGGCGTCGAGCAGCCGCTTGACCACCTTCAACACGACGATGTCGCGGAACGAGTAGAGCCGCTGACTGCCGGACCCGGCAGCCGTGCGGACGCTCGGGACCACCAACCCGGTGCGAGCCCAGTAGTCCAACTGCCGATAGCTGATGCCGGCGGCGTGGCATGCCGTGACGCCGCGGTAACCTGCCGCAGAGTGCTCCGTCGGCGCGGAACGCTGCTCGAACAGCACACCCTGCACCGGCTCCGCGCTCTGCCCGGCTAGATTGGTCTCTCTGCCTCCGTCGGCTGGCCGCTGATCCACTGCGACAACCTCCCCGCCCGGCCTGGTGACACCGCGAACTCTATACCTGGCCTTGAAGGTCACGCCGTTGGTTGCGGCCACGACACGCCGATGCCGTCAGCGTGTCTCCGCCCCGGCGCGGCCTAGCCCGCGAAATCCTCCGGGCTGACCTGGTCCAGGAACTCCCGGAACTTCTCGACCTCGTCCTCCTGCTCGTCCGGAATCAGGATGCCCGCCTCGTCGAGAACCTGCTCGGCGCACCTGATCGGAGCGCCGATCCGCAGCGCCAGCGCGATGGCGTCACTCGGACGCGCGGAGACGCGGACCTTCTCGCCGATGACCAGATCGGCGTAGAAGACATTCTCCTTCAGCTCGGTGATCTCCACCACCTGCAGATCCGCCTTCAGCGCGGTCAGCAGGTCCTTGAGCAGATCATGGGTGAGCGGCCGGGCAGGCTTCATACCCTGCTGCTCGAACGCGATCGCCGTGGCCTCCACGGCGCCGATCCAGATCGGCAGGTAACGCTCCCCGGCTTCCTCCTTGAGCAGCACGATCGGCTGGTTGGTCGGTAGCTCGACTCGGACCCCGACCACGCTCACGTCGCGCACCGCTACCTCCCGGCGTCCATGTTCCGCTTCCTTGAACGGTACACGCGGCCCTGCCGACAGTCGCGTCGCGCAGCGCCGGCAATCCTCCTGCACAGCGAGTCCTGACAACACGTCGCGGCAACCGGCGCCGAACCCGCCTCAGCCGCGCAGAGTGTCCCGCAGACCGGCCTGGACGAGCACCGTGTGCAGGCGCAGCGACAACGCCGCCAATTCCCGCACGACCTCCTCCGCGCGCGCCTGCGCCTCCGGGCTGGACTGCCGCACCAGCGGCGCCACCACCTGCGCGAACAAGCCGATCTCCCGGTCCGCGCCGGCCCGAAACGCCCTGAGATGCCGCGGCTCCACCCCGAACCTGGACAGATCCCGGGCGACCTTCGCCACCTCCAACGCGGTCCCGTCGTAGAAGCCGCCCGGCCGCTCGCCGATCAGGCCGTACTGCTCCAGGCCGCGCAACTCCTCCTCGCTGACGCCCGCCTGCTGCGCCAACTCCGCCCAGGAAAACCGCACCTCGGCCGCAGGCGCCGAGAAGTCCTCCGCCGTCGGAAGCCGGTCCACGACCGTCAACGACGGACCGTACCCGGACAGCCCCGACGGCTGCTCGCCACGGTCCAGCGACTCCAACTGCTCCCGGATCACCCGCAGCGGCAGATAGTGGTCGCGCTGCGCCGTCAACACGAAACGCAGACGCGCCACGTCGTCCCACGTGTACTTCCGGTAACCCGCCGCGGTGCGCTGCGGATCCACCAGCCCCTCCGACTCCAGGAACCGCAACTTGGAGATCGTCGTGTCCGGAAACTCGGCACGCAGGTGCGCGAGCACCTCGCCGATGCTCATCGCGGCGTTCGACGAGGCCGCAGCAGACGATGCTCCGGACTGCGTCACTGCGCGAATCCCCCTGGTGTCTGATCCGACCGGCCAGCGCCTAGTCCGGACGCGGCCCGGCGATGAAGACCAGCCGGAACTTGCCGACCTGGACTTCGTCGCCACTGCTGAGCGTCGCCGTCTCCACGCGCTCCCGGTTCACATACGTGCCATTGAGGCTACCGACATCGCGAACCGTGAAGGTGGAGCTTTCGCGATGAAACTCAGCGTGCCGTCGGGAAACAGTCACGTCATCCAGGAAGATGTCGCTGTCGGGGTGTCGGCCACTCGTGGTGACGTCATGATCGAGCAGGAACCTCGCGCCCGCGTTCGGGCCGCGCCGCACGACGAGCAACGCCGTGCCAGGCGGAAGCGAGCCGGCGATCCGGCTTGGTACCACATCGGTGTCGGAGCCCTCGCCGAGAATCTCGTCGAGCGCTCCCAGGTTCATCGTCGATGTGACGTCGAGTTGGGGATACTCGTCGTCGGGGCGCGTCATCAGACCACCTCAAAGGTCGCATCGGTCGGCGTCCACTACGACGGGACGCGGGCGGGCACTGACTGCAACCGGCAAGACGCGCGCCTGTCCGTACCACTCGACGGAGTATCGCCAACCATTCTTCACGGTCGACCGGGCGAGCCTAGCCAGCGCTGAAACAGGGGGTCAACCAGGCGCGCTGAGCAGGGCGTCACCGTGCCTGGCATCCATCATTCGCTCTCGGTGAGTTCCCGATACCCCGTAGCGTCGAGCAGGTTGCCCAACGCTGCCTGGTCGGCTGGCTCGATCTCCACCAACCATCCCTCACCATACGGATCGGAGTTGAGGAGTTCCGGGCTTTCCGCCAGAGACGAGTTGACAGCGGTCACGGCGCCGTCGACCGGCGCGTAGATGTCGGAGACGCTCTTGGTGGACTCCACCTCGCCGAACGACTCGCCCGCGGTCGCCTTCGCGCCGACATCCGGCAGTTGCACGAACACGATGTCGCCGAGTGCGTCCTGGGCGTAATGCGTGATACCGACCCGCACCGCGGGGGCGTCCGGCTGGGCGCGCACCCACTCGTGCTCCGGCGTGTACCGAAGATCCTCAGGGATCACGAGTCGTCCTCTCGGTCTGCGCTCGCTCGACGCCGTCGAGCGAGCGTCGAGCTGATCTCTAGCGTCAAGTTGATCATCCTACGAGGTGGGACGAGCGTACTTGGGCTGCTCGGTCCGCCGCAACGCGGTGACCTTGACCTGTTTCGGCTCGTTCACAGTGACCGTACCCCCGTCCTTGGAGACCTCGCTGACGACCCCACCGGGAATCTCGAGCGCGGTGCGCATCGTCCGCGGCTCACCGATCACCGTCAGGGTGTACGGCGCGGAGAGACGCTCGCCGTCGACTGTGAGCCGACCGCCGTCGTCAACGAAGTACGTGGACGCGACGATCCGCACCGCGGGACCCCTGGCGCCGCCGATCTGCATCGCCTCGGCGCCGGCGCCGCGCAACTCCTCCACGGCGTTGAGGATGTGATCAGCCTTCACCCGCTCATCGCCGGGACGGAACTCGATCACCAGACCCGGGCCCTCAGCGGCCAGCGTGCCGGCGAGGATGCCCAGCTCGTCGGCACGGCGCCGCGCTTCGTCGAGCGCCGCCTGACGGCCCTTCGCGCCGGAGTTCAACTGCTGTTTGCGGGCCTCCAGCGAAGCGATCTCGTCGCGCAGCCGCTCCTTCCGCCCGTCGAGGTCGTCGAGGATCCGCACCAGGTCCTCCTGGCGCGCTGTGGCCAGGGCCGGATCGGCCTGCGTGCTGCGCAACTGCACCGCCAGTCCGAAGCCGAGCAGACCGATGAGCAGCCCGATCAGCACACCAGCGCGCGCCGGCCGGCGCCGCTGCTCCGGCGTCTCCGGCTCGGCCTCAAGAGCCGTCTCGGGCGCCGGGTCCTCGTCAGACGCTGGCCGGGGCTCGCCCGCCTCAGGGTCGCGGCGAGGCTGCGGTGTCTCGCTCATCTCGTTCACCCCGCATCACGCTCGGAACAGCCGGCGCCGGATGCCCGCCACGTTGCCGAAGATGCGCACCCCGAGCACCACCACGACCCCGGTGGACAACTGCCCGCCCACCCCGAGTTGGTCTCCGAGGTACACGATCAATCCGGCGACGAGCACGTTCGACACGAACGACACCACGAACTGCTTGTCGTCGAAGATGCCTTCCAACTGCGCCCTGACGCCGCCGAACACCGCGTCGAGCGCCGCGACCACCGCGATCGGCAGGTACGGCTGCAGCGCTGCCGGCACGGTCGGATCGAACACCAGGCCGAGCACCACCCCGGCGATCAGCGCGAGGACGGCGATCATCCGGGGGCCCCGCGAAAACGTGGAGCGAAGCGGAGCGTTTTCGTGGGGTGCATCATCATCAACCACCTCCGGTCGGTGAGGGCGAGGCTGGGGACTGATCAGGCTTGGACGGCTTCGCGTGGCGCAGCTGCGGATCCGCAGCTGCGCGCAGTGCGAGGTCCTGTTGCCCGGAGACGTCGAAGCCCATCTGGTACTTGTTCTGCAGCCAACGGAACTGCTCCGCCGCGCGGGATGTCACGAACGCGCGGCGCATGGTCGGCGGACCGATGGCCCGCACCCGGTACGGGTCGGCGACGGGCGTGAAATCCACCAGGATCGCCTGGCCGGCGGCGCGGATCGTGGACACGGAGGACAGACGCTGCCCGTCGATCGAGACCGCCTCCGCACCCGCCTGCCACAGGGCGTTGACCAGACGCTGCAGGTCGCGGTCGAGCACCCGGCCAAGGTCCTCCCCCACCGGCTCGCCGGTGACCGAGTCGGTCTCCCGCGGCCCGTCGCTGAGGGT
>WHSM01000088.1 GCA_009380105.1 Micromonosporaceae bacterium | reverse complement strand
GATCGGGGTGTCCCGGGCCGCCGGGCCTCGCAGAACTCACGCTGGACCTCGAAGGTCGAGCGAGCAGGGCAATGGCCCGACGGTCACCGGTGCGCCCGAGCCCCTATCGGATCGAGCGAGACCATGGTGGACCAATGAGCGGGCCCGCTCGGCGCTCGGGGCCGGATTCGACGTCCGGGACTTCCACCACCAGGTGCTCGGGCACGGCCCGTTGCCGCTGGACACCCTCGACGAGGTCGTCGCCCGCTGGGTCGCCGCCGTCCGCTGAGGAGCGGCTCGTCAGGGAGCGGCTCGTCAGGGAGCGGCTCGTCAGGGAGCGGTCGGTTCGGGCGAGGTGTAAAGGCGGGCGACCACCTCCTCGATGTCCGGCTCGACGACGGACACGTCCCGCAGGGAGCCGAGCTGGGCCAGGCGGGCCACCACCTGGCCGGCGGTGGCGTCCCGCAGCGCGTACGTGACTCGCCTGCCCTCGGCCTCCACGGACTCGATCGACGCCCCCGACACCTCCGGCCCGCCGTCGACGGGCTCGTCCAGGTCGACCACGACGCGGCGGCGGGAGCCGTACCGGGCGTGGAGGGCCTCCAGCGAGCCGTCGTGCACCACCCGCCCGTGGTCGATCACGACCAGGCGCCGGCAGAGCCGCTCGATGTCGGCGAGGTCGTGGGTGGTGAGCACGAGCGTCGTGTCGCCGCGGGCGCCCAGGTCGGCGAGGAATGCGCGCACCGCCTGCTTGCTCACCACGTCCAGGCCGATGGTCGGCTCGTCCAGGAACAGCACCTCCGGCCCGTGCAGCAGCGCGGCGGTCAACTCGCCGCGCATCCGCTGGCCGAGCGAGAGCTGCCTGACCGGGGTGTCGAGGAAGTCATCGAGGTCGAGCAGCTCACGACATGTCGTCAGCCGCGCCGCGTGGTCGACGGCCGGGACCCGGTGGATGTGGCGTAGCAGGTCGAACGACTCCCGCAGCGGCAGGTCCCACCACAGCGCCGAGCGTTGCCCGAACACCACTCCGATCCGCCGGGCCAGCCGGACCCGATGCGGCACCGGCTCCATCCCGCACACCCGCACGTGGCCGCCGCTGGGGTGCAGGATCCCGGTGAGCAGCTTCAGCGTCGTGGACTTCCCGGCGCCGTTCGGGCCGATGTAGCCGACCATCTCGCCACGCTCGACCGTGAGGTCGACCCCGTCCACGGCCGCGACAACGCGCTTCTCACGCCGAAACCGCCCAACCCTCCGCCGCACGGTGAACTCCTTACGCAACCCGCGCGTGACGATCACACGCCCCTCCTCACGAACCGGTGCTGCGGTAGTGGCGGACGCCTGCGCGCCAGGCCAGCCAGGCCAGGCCCGCCGCGACCGCCGCCACTACCGGGCCGAGCCACCGCACGAACTCCGGCGCGCCCAAGGGGTCCGGGCGGTCGAGCAGCACGAGCGCCGGATAGTACGCCACGAACGCGAACCCCAGACCGTACGCGAACAGTCCGCGGAACCAGCCCGCGTAGATCGTCACCGGGTAGACGGTGAAGTCCCGGCCCCCGTACGTGAACGCGTTGGCCACCTCGCCGGACTCGATCCACCAGAACGCGACAGTCGCCCCGGCGACGAACAGCGACCCGAAGAACACCGTGCCGACGACCGGGGCGAGCACCGCTGTCAGCACGCGCTGCGGCGTCCACGACACGTCCACGACAGACAGCGCGATCACCAGCAGCAACAGCGACTGCGCCACCCGGCCGAGCCGACGCGGCGCGAAGTCGATCGCGAGCAACTGCGGCAGCACACCCAGCGGCCGGATCAGGACGGCGTCGAGCAGCCCGGTCCGCACGTAGTGCCGCAGCCGCTCCACGTTGCCGGTGACCAGGTCAGCAGTGGAGAACCCGACCATGGCCAGGCCGGCGACGAGCAGCACCTCGGCCGGAGCGAACCCCCCGAGCGACGGCGTCACCAGGAACAACACCAGCACTGAGAGGATGTCCAGCAGTGCGAAAGCCGCGCTGGCGACCACGTCCATGACGAACGACACCCGGTACTGGGCCTGGCTGCGCACCTGCGCGATCGTCAGCCGGCCGTACGCCCCCAGACGCCCCTGGAGTCCCTCAACCACCCTGGATCACCAGCCTGCGCAGCGCGCGCCGCTGCGCGAGTCGGCACAGCGCCAGGCCGGCCGCCGCCCACATCAGCTGATTTCCGATCGCCAGCAGTTGCCCGGACACGCCGCCGTACTCGACGAAGACGTCCAGCGGGGCCTGCGCCATCGCGGGGAACGGGGTCGCCAGCCACAGCGTCAACTGCGCCCAGTCCGGGAGGAACCGGATCGGGAACACCAGGCCCGACAGCAGCGTCGAGCCGAGCAGCCACGCGTTCGCGACCCCGCGGTGGTCCAGTAGCCAGAACGCGGACAGGTTGGTCAGGTAGCGGAACGAGAAGGACACCACGACCGCCGCGAGCACGCTCGCCGCGAACAGCGGATAGCTGCCGGCGTGCCGTGGCGCGAACATGTCGAAGACGATCGCGCCGGTCAGCACCGGCAGCCCGAAGCGGGTCAGCATCGCGTGCGCCGCACGGCCGAGATCCGCGGCGAGGTAGCTCCACAGCGGATCGACCGGGCGCAGCAGGTCGGCGGTGACCTCACCGGTGCGGACCCGGCTGGCCAGGTCGCTGTCCCCAAACAGCATCACCACGCCGATCAGGCCCTGGCCCAGCCATACGAACGCCACCAGCATCGGCCCGTCATAGCCGGCGGCCACGCCACCGGCGCCGGCCGCCGCGGCGAGGAGGACGTACGTGCGCAGGAACCCGAAGACGGTGTTGGTGAAGGCGGCGGCGATGGTCGCCTGCCGGTACGTCGACCAGCGCCTGAATCCGGCGCCGGCGAGCGCGAGGAAAGTCCGGGGCGCCACCTCAGGCGGGCGGCAGCAGGCTCATGTCGTACTCGACCCGGTCGTCCTCCAGCAGCACGACCTTGGCCACCCCGGCGTCGGCGAGCTCACGCCACTGCTGGCCCAGCCAGGACTCGGCGTCCGACTGGCTGCCGAACACCTCGGCCGGCCCGGCGGCCGGCTTCCCGTCGGCATCTTCGTAACGCCACGTCCATGGCATGCGCGTCGCTCCCCTCGCCCGGTGCCGACCCAGCCTAACCAATGGGTTTACGGTCACAGCGCGACTCACGAAGACGGGAGCGGGCAGATGCGCACGTTGGTGCTCGGCGGCACGAGATCCGGCAAGTCGGCGTACGCGGAGAAGCTCGTCGCGCCGGCCGCGAGCGTGAGCTACGTGGCGACCGCGCGCCGCCGGGACGGCGATCCGGAGTGGGCGGCGCGACTGGCCGCGCACCGCCAGCGCCGGCCCGCTCACTGGCGCACCGTCGAGCCCGGCGAGACTCCACACGACCTGCCACGTGCGGTGCGCGACGCTCACGACGTGCTGCTTGTCGACGACCTGGGCGGCTGGGTGGCGGCGCTGTGGGACGCCGCGGGCTGGGAGGACTCCGCTGCCGTGGAAGCGGCCATGGCAGAACTGGCCGAGGCGCTGTCGACGACCAACGCCGACGTGGTCCTGGTGAGCCCGGAGGTAGGACTGTCGGTGGTGCCGGACAACCCCGCCGCCCGCCGCTTCGCCAACGCGATCGGCGCGCTCAACCAGGCGATCGCCGAGGTGTGCGACGGCGTGGCGCTGGTCGTCGCCGGCCGGGCGCTGTGGGTCAAAGGCGGGACCGCTAACCTCACGTGAGTGAATCTCGAATCGCCTGACGTGCCCCTGCCGGACGACACCGCGCGCGACGACGCGGCCGAACGGCTCGCCGCCCTCGACCTGCCCGGCGCCGGCTTCGGCGCGCTCGCCGACGCGATCGGCTGGGCCGCCGCCGTGCAGGGAACCCCCAACCCTCAGCCGTTCTCGTCGCTCAGGGTCGTGCTGTTGGCCACCGACCACCGCGGCGGAGCGTCCGCGGGCACCTCGCCGGAGACCTCGGTGCGGCGCGCGCGTCAGGCCGTGACCGGCGGCGGTCCACTCGCCCGGCTCGCCGCGCGGACCGACGCCACACTCGAAGTCATCGACGTCGGCCTGGCCGGCGAGCCCCTGGCCGCTGACAGCACCACCAGAATCCGCGACGGCGCCGCCCCGATCGAGACCGAGGACGCGTCCACAGCCGACGAGATCGCCGCCGGGCACGCCCTGGGCCGCAAACTGGCCGACTCGCTCACCGACGTCGGGGTGGATCTGGTGGTGCTCGGGAGCCTCGGCGCTGGCGCCGACACCGCGGCTGCCGCCGTGGCCTCGTTCCTGACCGGGGCCGAGCCGGCGGTCCTCCTCGGCCGCGTGACCGGCCCCGACGGCAGCATCGACGACGCCGCGTGGATGGTGCGCTGCGCCGCAGTCCGCGACGCGCTGCACCGGGTGCGTCAACGGCCCCGCGACGCTGAGACGGCGCTCGTCGCGCTCGGCGGGCCGGACCTGGCGGTGGCGACCGGGCTCCTGGTCGGGGCGGCGTCCCGCCGCACGCCGGTGCTGCTGGACGGGCCGGTCGGGTTGACGGCGGCGCTGCTGGCCCGCGACCTCGCCGGCGCCGCCACCCACTGGTGCCTGGCGCCGGACACCTCCCGGCACCCGACCGCCGAGGCGGCGGCGCGGCAGATCGGGCTCGAGCCGTACGCCGACCTGCGGCTGGACCTCGGAGAAGGCGCCGCCGCGCTCGCGGCGCTGGCGTTGCTGCAGGCCGCGCTCGACCTGGCGCACACCGCCGACGTGGTCGCTGCGGCGACCTCGGCCGGGACCGAGCCCGCGGATTCGTGATCGACGGGCTGCGACTCGCGCTCACCCTCTTCACGGTGGCTCCGGCGCGCGCCGGCCGGGTGGACCGCCGCGCCGCCGCTGCCGCGATCGGCCTGGCCCCACTTGTCGGCGCGCTGCTCGGCGTGGTCCTGGGCGGGGTCGCCGGGTCCATGGTCGCGCTGGGCGCTCCGGCGCTGCTCGCCGCTGTCGCGGCGGTCGCCTCAGGCGCGCTGCTCACCCGCGCGCTGCATCTCGACGGACTCGCCGACACCCTCGACGCGCTCGGCTCGTACGCTCCCCGCGAGCGGGCCCTGGCGATCATGAAGCAGCCCGACATCGGGCCGTTCGGGGTGGTCGGGCTCGTGTTGGCCCTGCTGGCGCAGGTCGCCGCCGCAGCCGCGATCCTGCCGCGAGGTTGGCTGGCGGCGGTGGCCGGCCTGGCCGTCGCCGCCGCGACCGGGCGGCTCGCGGTCACCTGGGCCTGCCGGCGCGGCGTTCCGGCCGCCCGCCCGGAAGGACTGGGCGCGCTGGTCGCCGGCACGGCGCCGTGGCCGGTCCCGGCCGCCTGGACAGTCGTGGTCGCGGCGCTCGCCGTGGTAGCCGTGCCCGGCCGGCCGTGGCAGGGTCCGGCAGCGGTGCTCGCGGGCCTGGCAGCCGCCGCACTGCTCGCCCGGCACGCGGTGCGCCGGTTCGGCGGAATCACCGGCGACGTCCTCGGCGCCGTGCTCGAAGTCGGCGTCACCGTCACGCTCGTCGCCACGGCGATCGGCTGACCAACGCGGTTGGCGGGAAACGGCGGCGGGCGGCGACCGGAGCCCCGGTCGCCGCCCCCGGATCGTCAGTCGTGGCTGACCGTGCCGCCCCCGTAGCGGATGGTGAGTTTGACCGTGCTGGCGTCATCCTCCTCGACCTGGTCGGTCGGGATCACCACCCACCACACGGTGACGTTCGGATCCTCTGACCACCGAGCCGTCCCGACCGGCAGATCCACATCGTCAACTTTGGCGGTGATCTTGTCCACCGCGCCGACCAGCACGCCGTACGCCATGGTGTGACCGTTCCCGCCGCCGAGCGGCATCTCACCGCGCTGGATGTCGGCGCTCCCGGTGAACGGCAGTTTGTAAGCCCGGGTCGCGCTGCGCCGATGGCTGACCTCGCCGGTGTCGCGGTCACGCAATCCGGCCACGACTCCCGCGTACCCGTCCTTGCCGTGGAAGGACAGCACCACCTCGCCGCCGTTGTCGTCTCCGTCGCCCGGTCCGAGACCCGTGCGCGGCTCTCGGACCGCCCCGGTCCGGATCGCCTCGCCCAGCTGCGGCGCCGTCGCGGGATCGAAGTCGGCCACGTCCTCGCCTTCCTCCGGTGGCTGCGTCGACGGCGGGAAGTTCAGCTTGATCAGATTCCCGTCGGCGTCGTACCCCTTCACCGCGGTGTCCTCAGGCATGTCCGCATACGTCCGTTCGCCGAGGCCGTCCACCCAGTACGCGACGAACCGCGGGTCCTCGCTCATGCGCGCCAGCTTCGCCGGCCTGGCCACCCGCTTTCCGTCCTTCCGGGTCATCACCTCGATCTTCTCGGCGTCGCCGAGGAACAGGCCCCACTGCCTGTCTTCCGCTTCTTGCGAGAACGCAGGCCACGACCAGTCACCAGGCGGCAGGTAGAACCCCCCGGCGCCGGGGGTCTCCGAATGGCCCACCTCTCCGGTGGCGCCGGCGCTGCCGCCGATCCGCACCGGCGTCGTGATCTCACCGGTCGACGTGTCGCGTTCCCCGCTCATCAACCTGGTGACGCCGTTGTCGCGACGCTCGAACCACAGCACGATCCGGGTGTCCTCTGTGCTGCCCCGCAGGCCCGTGGCGATCGGCCCGTCGACCTGGCGCCACCCCTTCTCCGGCTCCGGCAACGGGTTCTCGGTCCCGGTCGCGGTCGGTGCGCGTGGACCGTCGAAGGCGCTCAGCGCGATCGGCGCGACGAGCGCGAGGACCGCGATCACCGCGACCCCGGTCACCGCCAACACGCGGCGGACGCGTTGCCGGCCGGCGCGCTGGCGCACCCCCTCCAAGGAGATCTGGAAATCGGCCTGTTCGGCGTACCCGGCGAGGTCACGCCGCAGCTTGTCAACATCGTGCGTCATCGCAGTCCCTCCATCGCGCTGCTGATCGCCGGCTCGCCGGACGTGGCGAGCCCTGGAGAGACGCGTAGCTTCTTGAGGGCACGGGACGTGGTGCTCTTCACCGTGCCGACCGAGATCCCGAGCTCATCCGCGGTCTGGGCTTCGGTGAGGTCGAGGTAATAGCGCAGCACGATCACCCCCCGTTCCCGTCGAGTGAGGTCGCGCAGCGCCCGATCGAGCGCGTCGCGATCCGCCGACCTCGCCGTCGGATCGCCCCCCGCGCGCTCGGGCACGTGCGCCACGACGCGTTCCCGCCGTCGTCGCCGCCACCAGTCGATGTGCAGGTTCACCAGCACTCGGCGGGTGTACGCGTACGCGTCGTCCTGCCGCACCCGTTTCCAGACCCGGTACGTGCGAGCCAGCGCGTCCTGCGTCAACTCCTCGGCCCGGCCCGCGTCGCCGGTGAGCAGGTAACCCACGCGGCACAGCCGCTGGGCGTTGCCGTGCATGAACTCCGCGAACTCCCGGTCCGCCTGGCTCGAGTCCCTCGTCGTCATAGCCCCTCTTCAGCCGTACGTCTCCTACCTTCCGTTACGGCTGACTGGCCGGGATGGTTGTCACGGCCGCGGATCCGGCCGCGGTGGTGACGAACGACGGTCACCTCACGTGCGGGGTGACGAACGGCGGCTTGACCACCCGCATCCGGCTCCGCCGACCCCGGATGTCGACCTCCACCTCGTCGCCCTCGGCGAGCTGCGCCGCCGTGTCGATCAGCGTCAGCGCGATCCCGACCCTCTTCGTCGGTGAGAACGTCCCGCTGGTCACCTCCCCGATCCGGGTGTCTCCGGCGTAGACGTCCATGTGGGCCCGCGGGATGCCGCGCTCGGCGGCCTCCAGTCCGCGCAGTGTGCGCCGCGGCCCGGCCTCCTTCTCAGCGAGCAGCTGCTCGCGGCCCCAGAACGCAGGCTTCTTCCAGCCGACCGCCCAGCCGGCGCGGGCCTGCACCGGGGTGATCTCCATCGACAGATCCTGGCCGTGCAGCGGGTACCCCATCTCGGTGCGCAGCGTGTCGCGCGCCCCCAGCCCGCAGGGCCGCGCCCCGAGATCCGCGCCGGCCCGCAGGAGCCCGTCCCACACGACGGCGGCGTCGGTGGCGGGGACGACCAGCTCGTAGCCGTGCTCGCCGGTGTAGCCGGTCCGGCACACGATCAGGCTCCGCCCCTCGTACGACGCCTCCGTGAAGCTCATGTACTCGTGCTCGGTCGGCAGCTTCAACGCCGCCAGCAGCTCCGTCGAACCCGGGCCCTGCACCGCGAGCACGGCGTGGTCGGTGTGCTCGTTCGCCACCGTCACCCCGTCCGGCGCGGCCTCGGCGAGCCGGCGGCACACCTCGGCCGTGTTCGCCGCGTTGGGGATCAGGAACACGTGGTCGTCGGCGTGCAGGTAGGCGATCAGGTCGTCGACCACGCCTCCGGCAGCGTCGTCGCAGCACATCGTGTACTGCGCCTTGCCCGGGCCGATCCGCCCCAGGTCGTTCGTGAGGCACGCGTTGACGAACTCCGCCGCGCCCGACCCGCGCACCGTCGCCTTGCCCAGGTGCGACACGTCGAACACGCCCACCGCCTCCCGCACAGCGGTGTGCTCGGCGACCACGCCGCCGTCGGCGTACTCCAGAGGCATCTGCCAGCCGCCGAAAGCGGCGAACTTGGCGCCGAGCGCGCTGTGGCGGTCATGGAGCGGGGGACGCTGCAGGTCATCGGTCATGGCAGGCAACCTACCGTGCGGCGCCTCAGGCTCCGGCGACCTCGTAGCATCGTCCCAGCGCACCGCGAGGCGACTCAAAGCGCAGCGAGCGCGGAGCCGAGCCATCAGGTTGAGCCGAAGGAGCCTCATGACCACCGTCGCAGCGATCGACAACGACCCCGCCACGCTGACCGTCGACGCGCTCGTCGTGGGGCTCTACCAGGCCGACGGCGACGAGGGGCCGCGACTGGCCGGCGGCGCGGAGACCGTCGACGCGGCCTTCTCCGGCCGGCTCGCGGCGACGTTCGCGCTGCTCGGAGCGACCGGCGCCGTCGGCGAGGTGACCAAGCTCGCCAGCCTCGGCGCCGTGCCGGCCCCGGTCGTGGCGGCGGTGGGCCTGGGCGAGCGCGAGAAGTGCGCCGCGGACACGCTGCGACGCGCCGCCGGCGCCGCGGCCCGTGCGCTCGCCGGCAACGACACGATCGCGATCTCGCTGCCCCTGGCCGACGCGGAGGGCCACCAGGAGCCAGCCGACGCGGTGGCGGCGCTGGCCGAGGGCGCGCTGCTGGGCGGCTACCAGTTCGGGGGCTACAAGACCAAAGCGGAGCCCGGCCGACGCAGCCCGGCCACGTCGGTGTCGGTGGTGGTAGCCGACGGCGCCGACCAGGACACGAAGGCGCAGCTCAAGCGCGCCGCGACCCTCACGGCTGCTGTCGCCCAGGCGCGGGACTGGGTGAACACGGCCCCCAACCAGCTCCGGCCGCCCCAGTTCGCCGACGCGGTCGCCGACGCCGTGCGCAAGGCGAAGCTGGAGGTCGAGGTGCTCGACGAGAAGGCGCTCCGGAAAGGCGGCTACGGCGGCATCCTCGCGGTCGGCGAAGGGTCCGGCGCGCTGCCCCGGCTGGTGCGGATCGCGTACCGGCCGAAGGGCGCCGCCGGGCACGTGGCGCTGGTCGGCAAAGGCATCACCTTCGACACCGGCGGCGTGTCGATCAAGCCGGCGCAGGGGATGTGGGAGATGAAGAGCGACATGGCGGGAGCGGCCGCCGTCGCCGCCGCCATGCTGGCGGTCGCGGCCCTGAAGCCGAAGGTGTCGGTCACCGCGTGCCTGCCGATGGCGGAGAACATGCTCAGCGGCAACGCGTACCGGCCGGGCGACATCGTGACCATGTACAACGGCAAGCGGGTCGAGGTGCTCAACACCGACGCCGAGGGCCGGATGATCCTCGGCGACGCCATCGCCCGCGCGTGCGAGGACGAGCCCGACTACCTGCTGGAGACCTCCACGCTCACCGGCGGGCAGGTCACGGCGCTCGGCAAGCGGGTCGCTGGTGTCATGGGCTCCGAGGAGCTGTGCGATCGGGTGAAACTCGCCGGCGAGAAGGTCGGCGAGCCCGCCTGGCCGATGCCGCTGCCGGAGGACGTGCGCAAGAACATGGAGTCCGACATCGCAGACCTGAGCCAGGTCGCCTCGGGGCTGGACCGGGCGGGGCACATGCTGCAGGGCGCGGTGTTCCTGTCGGAGTTCGTCAGCGAGGGCGTGGCCTGGGCGCACATCGACATCGCCGGGCCGTCGTACCACCCGGGCGAGCCGTACGGCTACGTTGCCAAGGGCGGCACCGGCGTCCCGGTCCGCACGCTGGTGGAGCTGATCGAGGACATCGCCGCCAACGGCTGACCGGCCTGCCTCGCTGACGCTCAGGCGGTGGGACGGCGCTTCTGGCGTTCGTTGTAGTCGCGCATGCGCTGCGGATAGCCGACGAGGTTCACCTCGTACACCGGGATGCTCAGGCGGCGGCCGAACGCGAAGGCCTCGGCGGTGCCGGCCACCCTGCGCCGGGTCCACTCGCCGTCGTGGGCGATCAGCAGCACGGTGGTCTCGGTGACGTTGGTGCGCGGCTCGACGAACGCCTCCACCCCGTACCGGCTGCGGACGAACTCCTCCAGGTGCCGCGCCCCGGCCTTCAGGTCGGCGCGCCCCCCGCCGGGGCCGCTGCCCTGCCCTTTTCCGCCAGAGCCACGTAGTCGCCGTAGCCACCGCACTCGAGTCGCACCTCCGTACGCGTCCGTGATCGCGCCAGCACCTTATCCGCTGACAACAATCCCCGTCGCCTGCCTATGCCGTCCAGTCGCGCACCGGCTCCGCGCCGTCGGGTCCCCCCGCGGCTCCGCGCCACGCCGGGACGAACGTCGCGACGATCACGTACTTGCGGGTCACGTCGCGCGCGGTGCTGCCAGGATGCCAAGATGGCGAACGGCACTATCACGTCACCCTGGGAGAATCCGTGAACCAGCCAAACGCCGAATACGACGTCGTAATCCTCGGCGGTGGCAGCGGTGGCTACGCATGCGCTCTGCGCGCGGCGCAGCTGGGCCTGTCCGTCGCGATGGTCGAGAAGGACAAGATCGGGGGCACCTGCCTGCACCGTGGCTGCATCCCCACCAAGGCTCTGCTGCACGCTGGCGAGATCGCCGACCAGGCTCGGGAGTCGGAGCAGTTCGGGATCAGGGCCACGCTGGACGGCGTCGACATGGCCGGGGTGAACTCGTACAAGGACGGAGTCGTCGGGCGGCTCTACAAGGGCCTGACCGGCCTCATCAGCGCCGCCAAGATCACCACAGTGGAAGGCGCGGGCCGCCTCGTGGGGCCAACCACGGTGGAGGTCGACGGGCAGCGGATCACCGGTAAGCACCTCGTGCTCGCCACCGGCTCGTACTCCAAGACACTGCCTGGTCTGGACTTCGACGGCGAGCGGGTCATCGACAGCGAGGCGGCGCTGACCCTGGACCGGGTTCCGGAGTCGGCGATCGTGCTCGGCGGCGGCGTGATCGGCGTGGAGTTCGCCAGCGCCTGGAAGTCGTTCGGGACCGACGTGACGATCATCGAGGCGCTGCCGCGGCTGGTCGCCGCCGAGGATGAGGACTGCTCCAAGCAGGTCGAGCGGGCGTTCCGGAAGCGCAAGATCAACTTTCTGGTCGACAAGCCGTTCGAGAAGCTTGAGAAGACCGACACCGGGGTGCGGGTTGCCGTCGCCGGTGGCGAGACCGTCGAGGCCGAGCTGCTGTTGGTCGCCGTCGGCCGTGGTCCGACAACGCAAGGCCTTGGGTACGAGGAGCAGGGCCTAAACCTGGACCGTGGCTTCGTGCTGACCGACGAGCGACTGCGCACCAACCTGCCGAACGTGTACGCCGTGGGTGACATCGTGCCGGGGATGCAGCTCGCGCACCGGGGCTTCCAGCAGGGCATCTTCGCGGCCGAGGACATCGCCGGCCTGAACCCCGCCGTGATCGACGAGAACGGCATCCCGCGGGTGACCTACTGCGACCCCGAGGTGGCCTCGATGGGCCTGACCGAGGCCAAGGCCAAGGAGCAGTACGGCGCCGACAAGGTCACCGTCTACAACTACAACCTGGGCGGCAACGGCAAGAGCCAGATCCTCAGGACCCAGGGTTTCGTGAAGCTGGTCGGCGTGGTCGACGGTCCGGTGGTCGGCATCCACATGGTGGGCAGCCGGGTCGGCGAGCTGATCGCTGAAGCACAGTTGATCTACAACTGGGAGGCGTACCCCTCCGACGTGGCCCGGCTCGTGCACATGCACCCGACACAGAGCGAGGCGCTCGGCGAGGCGCACCTGGCGTTGGCCGGCAAGCCGCTGCACGCGCACGCCTGACGCGGGCGCTCCACACACATCAACAGACGCGAACAAGGAGTGCTACGACATGGCCGTCTCGGTCACGATGCCCCAGCTCGGTGAGAGCGTCACCGAGGGCACGATCACCCGGTGGCTGAAGCAGGAAGGCGACCGGGTGGAGGCCGACGAGCCGCTGCTCGAGGTCTCCACCGACAAGGTCGACACGGAGATCCCGTCCCCCGCCTCCGGCGTGCTGTCCCGGATCGTGGTGCCTGAGGACGAGACGGCCGAGGTCGGCTCCGAGCTGGCGCAGATCGCCTCCGAGGACGAGGCTGGAGGTGGCGCTCCGGACCAGGCCGGGACGGAGGCTGCCGAGGCCCCGGCCGCTGCGGACGAGGCGGCGGAGCCTGAGGCGGCCGCCGAAGAAGCGGCGCCACAGCCCGCCCCAGAGCCGCAGCAGGCCGCTCCGGAGCCGCAGGCCCCTGCCGCCCAGCCGCAGCAGGCTCCACCGGCGTCGGGCGGCGGCGCGAACGGCTCGGTGGTGACGATGCCGGCGCTCGGCGAGAGCGTAACTGAAG
>WHSM01000127.1 GCA_009380105.1 Micromonosporaceae bacterium | reverse complement strand
GCGGTGCTACTTGTTGCCGCGGGTTGGGTCCAGGAGGCGCAGGAACTCCATGGGGAGCGGGAAGATCAGGGTGGAGCTGCGCTCTGTGGAGATCTCCGCCATGGTCCCGAGGATCCGCAGCTGCATCGCGGCCGGGTGCGCTTCCAGCACCTCCGCGGCGTTGCTGAGGTTCTGGGCTGCCTCGAACTCACCCTTCGCGTGGATCACCTTGGCGCGCCGGTCCCGCTCCGCCTCGGCCTGCCGCGCCATCGCCCGGCGCATCGTCTCCGGCAGCTCCACGTGCTTGATCTCCACCACGGTCACCTTCACGCCCCAGGGATCGGTCTGGTTGTCGATGATCTGCTGCAGGCGCTGGTTGATCTCGTCCCGGTTCACCAACAGCTCGTCCAGATCCACCTGACCCAGGATGCTGCGCAGGGTGGTCTGCGCGATCTGGGAGGTGCCGACGATGTGGTTCTCGATCGCCACCACCGACTTCACCGGGTCGATCACGTTGAAGTAGTTCACGGCGTTGACCCGGACCGTGACGTTGTCCTTGGTGATGACGTCCTGCGGCGGCACGTCCATGGTGATGGTGCGCAGGTCCACGCGAACCATCCGGTCCACGATCGGGATGATGAAGAACAGGCCAGGGCCCTTGGCGTCGATCACCCGACCCAGCCGGAAGATCACCCCGCGCTCGTACTCGGGGACGATCCGCACCGCGGCGACCAGCAGCGCCAGCGCCAGCGCCACGGCGATGATCAAGCCGATTGGCAGTTCGCTCATGACTCGCCTTCCCTGTGCTGTTGATTCCACTGCTCCGGCCCGCTGGCCTGCTCGTCACCGATCGGCTCGCCCTGTCCGTCATCGATCGGCTCGCCGATGAGGACCAGGCCGACCACGTCGGTGATCCGCACTGTCTGCCCTCCGCGCAGCGGCCCTTCCGCGCCGCGTACGGTCCACCACGCGCCTTCCAGGAGAGTCTGCCCGCCAGCGGTCACTTCACCAGTGCGTCCGATCAGCGCGTGCCGGCCGGTGACCGGGCTGGCGCGGCGCGCCCGCCACGCCAACCGACCGGCGAACAGCGTCCCGCCGCCCACCACGAGAGCGGTGGGGATCAGCACCGTCAGGCGCACCGTCAGGGGGCCTTCGAACAGGAAGATCCCGGCGAGCACCAGGGCGACCGTGCCCCCGGCGGCGAACACACCCACTCCAGGCGTGATGATCTCCGCGACGAACAGTCCCGCGGCAAGCAGCAACAGCAGCACCCCCGCGACGTTGACCGGGAGCACAGACAGCGCGAAGAAGCCGAGAATCAGCATGATCGCGCCGGCGATCCCGGCGAATCCCATGCCCGGATTCGCCAGCTCGTAGATCACCGCGAGCGTGCCGATCGACATCAGCAGGAACGCGATGTTCGGGTCGGCGATCAGCTGCTGCACCTGTCGCATGAACCCGAACTCGTGCTCCACCACGCGGGCGTCTGCGGTGTGCAGTGTCACGCTGCCGCCTCGGATGTCGACGGTCCGGCCGTCCACCGCACGCAGCAGCGCGGACCGGTCGTCGGCGATCAGGTCCACCACGTCGGCCTCGCGCGCCCGGTCCGCGGTGATCGCTGTTCCGGAGCGCACCATCTCGGCCGCGATCGCAGTGTTGCGGCCACGCTCCGCCGCCACCGACTCCGCGTACGCCGCGGCATCGTTGATGACCTTGTCGCTGGCCGTCTCCCCGGTCTCCGCGTTCACCGGCGTGGCCGCGCCGATCGTGGTGCCGGGCGCCATCGCCGCCACGTGTGAGGAGAGCGTGATCAGCGCTCCGGCGGAGGCGGCCCGTCCGCCGGTCGGGGTGACGTACACGATGACCGGCACCCGCGTCCCGAGGAACGACTTGATGATGTCCCGCATCGACGTGCTCAGGCCGCCGGGCGTGTCGATCTCCACCAGGTATGCGTGGCGCCCGTCGTCCTCGGCAGCCTCGACCCCGTCGGTCAGGTACTTCGCCGTGACCGGGGTGATGGCGCCGTCGACGCGGGCCACCAGCACCGTGCGGCCCTGAGCCAGAGGCCCCGCGGTCTCTGCCACGCCGGCTGACGCCGCAGTCGGCAGCCAGATCAGCCAACTCAGCCAGGCCAGGCTGATGAACGCCAGGACCAGTCGCCAGTGACAGCGCCGCATAGCTCACCCGTCCTCGGGTCCGCGCCCGACGCGGGGCTCCGGCGGCAAACCGGGAACCCTGTCACGGAGTCGCGTCAGGGGCGCTAACTCCCATCATGGCCTCTACCGGCCCCCGCTGACACCAGTGCGGCGATAACAACCGCGCTGCGCGGTCTGCGCCCGCTGCTCCGGCGGCTCGGAGCCCGCGCGGATCAGGCCTGGGCGGTGGGGTCGCTCTCGGCGTCCGCCTCGCTGGCGGCCAGGGCGGCGAGGCGGTCCTGCTCACGCTTGATCGAGCGTACGATCTCCGCCTCCGCCTGGGACCGACCGACCCAGGTGGCGCCTTCGACGCTCTTGCCGGGCTCCAGATCCTTGTACACCTCGAAGAAGTGCTGAATCTCCAGCCGGTCGAACTCCGGCATGTGATGGATGTCGCGCAGGTGCTCCTGGCGCGGGTCGTCGGCCGGCACGCACAGCACCTTGTCGTCGCCGCCCTTCTCGTCGCGCATCCGGAACATCCCGATGGCCCGGGAGCGGATCAAGACGCCGGGGAACGTCGGCTCCTGCACCAGCACCAGGGCGTCGAGCGGGTCGCCGTCCTCGCCCAGAGTGTGCTCGATGAAGCCGTAGTCGGCGGGATACTGGGTGGCGGTGAAGAGCGTCCTGTCGAGGCGGATGCGGCCGGTCTCGTGGTCGATCTCGTACTTGTTCCGGTGGCCCTTCGGAATCTCGATCGTGACGTCGAACTCCACGCGGTGTCCCCTTTGCCCCTGGTGGATAGATGCGTCCGTCGCCCTGCTCAGCCGTTCGGACGGGCGGGGCGCAGCCTGCCGTGCTGACGTTGCGTATTGGAGATAGTGTCGCGCAGGGCTTGCGCGCGGGGGGAGGAGGTGGCGATGGCGAGGTTTGGCACACCCCACGACGACCCGTGGGGCACCGGGCCGGACGCCATGATCGACCCCACTGTCGGCGATGCGCGAGGGCGCGCCAGCGTGCCGTCGAACCCCCCGGCGCCCTCGGCGCCCCCGAGCCAGTCCCCAGATGCCGGCCAGGCCACGCTGCCCCCGCAGCCGCCCAGGTCACGTCCCCGGCCGCGTCCTTCGCCAACCTCACCCGGCGCGCCGCCCGCGCCAGAGGCCCCGGCTCCGCCGTGGGAGACGCCTCGCCGCGTGACGGGGTCGGCGCCGGTGCCGCCATCACCGATGCGGCCCCCGGCGCGGCCTGACCGGCCCGCGCCGGTGTCGCCGAGCGCCCCCCGGCCGCCGGCACGTCAGTTCCCCCCGTCCGCCGCACAGGTCTCACCAGCCGCTGGCCCGGCTCGGGGCCGTGGCCGTGCCCCCGCCCATGCGCTCGGCGCCACCGGCCCTGGCCGTGCCCCCGACCCCGGCCCGGCTCCTGGTCGCGCGTCGGAGAGGCCGCCGCGCCGTCGCCGTACCGCCATCTGGGTTTCGGCCACGACGGTGCTGGCGCTGGTCACGACGGCGGCTGGGCTCGTGGTGTTCAAACCCGGGCCGGTGCGCGACTGGCTCGGCGAGCCGCAGCCGCCGCCAGCCGCCGCCAAGCCGCCCCCGCCGCCGCGCCCGGTGCTGGCCGCCGCGACGTCCGGCGAGGCTCCGACGTCGGACGGGATCGCCGCCGAAATTGACGCCCTGGTGCGGGACAGCCGCGTCGGCGACCTGTCGGTGTCCGTCGCGGACGTCGAGACCGGAGACCAGCTCTACGCCCGCGACGCGGGGGCCCCGGTGATTCCCGCCTCGGTGACCAAGCTGGTCACCGGCGTGGCCGTGCTCGCCGCCAGAGGACCCACGCACCGGCTGACGACGCGGGTGCTCGCTGGGTCCGAGCCGGGCGAGGTGGTGCTGGTAGGCGCCGGCGACCCGACTCTCGCCGTGGACAAGAAGGGCGCGTACGACGACGCGGCCCGACTCGACGAGCTCGCCGCTGAGGTGCGCAAGCAACTCGGCGACGTGGCCCCGACCCGGGTGCTGGTCGACTCGTCGGTCTTCACCGGCGACAGCATCGGCCCCGGATGGCCGTCGGACACCGCCAACTCCGGCTACGCCGGCCACATCAGCGGCCTGATGGTCAATGGCGGCCGGATCCATCCGCAGCAGCGCTCGCCCCGGTCGACGCAGCCAGACCTGGCGGCGGGGCGCAGGTTCGCCGCCCTGCTCGGCCTGCCCGCCGACGCGGTCCGCGCCGGCGCGGCGGCCGACGGCGCCGAGGAGCTGGGGGCGGTCGAGTCGCCGCCGATGCTCCGCCTCGTGGAGATCATGATCACGCGGAGCGACAACGTGGTGGCAGAGGCGTTGGCGCGTCAGGTGGCGCTCGCCAGGCAGGCGGAGCCGAGCTTCGCGGGCGGAGCCGAGGCCACAATCGACGTGCTCGGCGAGCTGGGCCTGCCGACCGACGGGATCCAGCTCTCCGACGGCAGCGGCCTGTCCCGGGACAACCGCCTCACCACGTCGCTGATGACCTCGCTGCTCGCGTTGGCCGCCGGCGACGAGCATCCCGCGCTGTCCGGCGTGTTCACAGGGCTGGCGGTGGCCGGCTACTCGGGCACCCTGCACGACCGGTTCGTCGGCGACACCACGTCGGCCGCCGCGGGCCTGGTGCGGGGCAAGACCGGCACGTTGAACGGGGTCAGCGCGCTCACCGGGGTGGTGGTGGACGCCGACGGGCGTCTGCTCGCCTTCTCGTTGATCGCCAACAACGCGCCCGGTGGCCTGGGCGCGGCTGAGCCACTGCTGGACCGCGTCGCCGCGAGGCTCGCCGCCTGCGGCTGCCGCTGAGCTTCGCCTACGGACAGTGTCCGCGTACGGTGGGGGGATGGTGCAGCTCGTCGACTGGGACCTCGCCGCGGCCACCGCGGGCACATTCAGCAAGTCCGGCCCGAAGGCAACGTACGAAGAGGCCGCCGCAGTCGTCAGTGAGCTCCGCAAGCTCACGGACCTCGCCGAGGCTCACGTGCGGGAGTTCACCGGGCTGCGGGCCCAGGTGAGCCATCCTCCGGTGCGGATCGTGGACCGCGCGGACTGGAGCGCCGCCAACGTGGCCGGTCTCCGGCAGGTCTTCGAGCCGTTGATGGAGAGCCTCACCGCGGGCAACGAGCCCGGGCCGCTCACCCAGGCCGTCGGGTCGCGGATCACCGGCGTGCAGGCCGGCACCGTCCTGGGCTACCTGTCGGGGAAGGTGCTGGGCCAGTACGAGGTGTTCTCCTCCGATCCGGGCGTCCTGCTGCTCGTGGCCCCGAACATCGTCGAGGTGGAGCGCAAGCTCGACGCCGACCCGCGCGACTTCCGGCTCTGGGTGTGCCTGCACGAGGTGACCCACCGGACCCAGTTCACGGCTGTGCCGTGGCTGCGCGGCGCGTTCTTCGCCGAGGTGGAGGCGTTTGTACGCGCGACCCAGCTCGCGTCCGAGCAGCTCGTCGAGCGGCTGCGCCGCGCCATGGACGCGATCGCCGGAGCGGTGCGGGACCCCGACCATTCCTTCAGCGTGCTGGACCTGGTGCAGACCCCGGCGCAGCGCGAGGTCCTGGACCGGCTCACCGCGATGATGACGCTGCTGGAAGGGCACGCCGAGTACGTCATGGACGGCGTCGGCCCGGACGTGGTGCGGACCGTGGACGAGATCCGCGCCAAGTTCAACCAGCGGCGGGAGGCGGGCAACCCGTTCGAGCGGGTGATCCGCAAACTGCTCGGCATCGACGTGAAGCTGCGCCAGTACGCCGAGGGCCGCAAGTTCGTGCACGCGGTGGTCGACCGGGTCGGCATGGACGGCTTCAACCAGATCTGGTCCTCGCAGGAGACCCTGCCGCGCAAGTCCGAGCTGTCCGACCCCGACGCGTGGATCGAGCGGGTGCTCGGCGCGGGCGCGACGGAGACGATCACCGAGGATGCTCCGGCCGCCGCGCCGCCCACGACCGAGCAGCCGGCCCCGGAGAAGCCCGAGGCCGAGCAGCCCGCGGCCCAGAAGTCGACGGCGAAGAAGAGCACCGCCAAGAAGACCACCGCGAAGAAAGCTGTCAAGAAGATGGCGCCGCCCTCTGACGGCGCGGCGCCGACGAAACGGATCCGCCCCCGCAAGGCGCCCCTGAAGCCGGCGCCCGACGAGCCCACGGCGGAACACTAGGCGCCATGGCCGGGCCACCGCCTGCCGTTGCCGAGGTCAGAGTCGCGGTTCGCCGGGAGCTGGCGGATCTTCGTACCACCTCCAATGCTCTTGTGCTGGCAGCCTGCTCGGGCGGCGCCGACTCCCTCGCCCTGGCAGCTGCCTTGGCCTTCCTCGCCCCGCGCTCAGGCCTGCGGGCCGGGCTGGTCACAGTGGACCACGGGCTGCAACCGGGCTCGGACGACCGGGCCCGCGCCGTCGCCGACTGGGCCAAGACGCAGGGCTTCGACCCGGTCGAGGCGCCGCGCGTCGAGGTGGGCGGGACCGGGGGTCCGGAGGCGGCCGCGCGTGCCGCCCGGTACCAGGCGCTGGACGAGGCGGCCGCGAGGTCGGGCGCGGCGGCTGTCCTGCTGGGGCACACCCGGGACGACCAGGCCGAGACGGTGCTGCTGGCGATGGCGCGGGGGGCGGGGCTGCGCGGAATCGCCGGGATGCCGGCGCGGCGCGGGATCTACCGGCGGCCGCTGCTGGGGCTGTCGCGCGCGACCACGACGGCGGCGTGCGCCGAACTGGGTCTGGAGCCCTGGGATGACCCGCACAACACCGATCCGAGCTACGCCAGGGCGCGGGTGCGCGCCGTGATGCCGGCGTTGGAGCAGGCGCTGGGGCCCGGCCTGGCGGGCAATCTCGCGCGCACCGCGCGGCTGGCCGCCGCTGACGCGGCGTTGCTCGACACGCTCGCGGAGCAGGCGCTGGACAACGTGAGCGGCGAGGACGGAGCTCTCGACGTGGCCCGGTTGGCCGAGTTGCCGGACGCTCTGCGGACCCGAGCGCTGCGCCTGTGGGCGCTGTCGCTGGGCTGCTCCGGCTCCGCGCTGTCGGCGCGCCACGTCGACGCGCTGGACGCCTTGGTCGTGGCGTGGTCCGGTCAGGGCCCGGCGCACCTGCCCGGCGGCGTGCTGGCACGCCGCGTCGCAGGCCGCCTGGTCGCCCGTTAGGGCGTGTCTTGGGGGGTCGGTGGGCGAAGATCGTCCGCATCCGGCAGGCTTGGGCGCATGGCGGCGAAAGCATCGAACCCGGACGGAACCTGGTACGCGGGTGACATCGACCGCTTGGTCGTCACCGAGGACGAGATCAAGCAGAGGACCGCTGAGCTGGCCAAACAGGTGGCCGCCGATTACGCGGACAGGGACGGGCTGCTGCTCGTCGGCGTGCTCAAGGGCGCGATCATGTTCATGGCCGACTTCTCGCGGGCGCTCGGGCTGCCCGTCGCGTTGGAGTTCATGGCGGTCTCGTCGTACGGCCAGGGGGCGACCTCGTCGGGGACGGTGCGCATACTCAAAGACCTGGACGGGGACATCTCGGGCAAGCACGTGATCGTCATCGAGGACATCATCGACTCCGGGCTCACGCTGTCCTGGCTGCTCAAGTACCTCGCCAGCCGAGGGCCCGCGTCGGTCGAGGTGGTGGCGCTGCTCCGCAAACCCGACGCGGTGAAGGTCGACGTGCCGGTGCGCTACATCGGCTTCGACATCCCCAACGAGTTCGTGGTGGGCTACGGCCTGGACTACGCCGAGCGTTACCGCGAGCTGCCGTACGTCGGGGTGCTCAAACCCGAGGTCTACACCCGGGCCTGAGCGGCCTTTCGTCGTGGCGTCCGTCACCGCGTTCGGCTGTCGTCCAGGTGTGGGTTTCGCTGTCTGTGAACCCGCTGAGAGCGGGCGACGCCGGCTCGGCGACTCATGTGCCCACGGTGTACCGTCGGATATCCGCTTGAAGTCCGGGTTCGCGCGGCCGTGCGCTCACAGAGTCAGCACGAAGCACGCGCCGCGAGGGCGTTAACGATGGTGTGAGATCAGGAGGGTCGGGCGCCGGAGCCCGCATCAGCATGGAACGCACGCGATTCTTCCGTAAGCCGCTGTTCTGGGTCGTCCTGGTCATCCTCGGCGCCCTGATGCTCAGCACCCTCTTCACAGGCGAGCCCGACTACAAGAAGGTCGACACGTCTGTCGCCTTGCTGCAGATCGACAACGACAACGTCAAGCGGGCGGTGCAGGAGGACAAGGAGCAGATCCTCAAACTGGACCTCAAGAAGGGGATCAAGGTCAAGGGGGAGACCTCCAACAAGATCGAGGCGTCGTTCACCGCGGCGTACTCCGGCGACATCGGCCGCGAACTCCGTGAGCAGAGAAACCTGGGGGACATCAAGTCCTTCGATCATGTGTACACCGAAGACAGCATCTTCGTCTCGATCCTGATCACCCTCCTGCCCGTTGTGATCATCGTGGCGTTGCTGTTGCTGTTCATGAGTCAGATGCAGGGCGGCGGCGGCCGGGTGCTCAACTTCGGCAAGTCCAAGGCGAAGCTGGTCAGCAAGGACATGCCGAAGTCCACGTTCGCCGACGTCGCCGGCTGCGAAGAGGCGATCGACGAGCTGCACGAGATCAAGGACTTCCTGCAGAACCCGGCGAAGTACCAGGCGCTCGGCGCGAAGATCCCCAAGGGCGTCCTGCTGTACGGCCCGCCCGGCACCGGCAAGACCCTGCTGGCCCGCGCCGTGGCCGGCGAGGCCGGGGTGCCGTTCTACTCGATCTCCGGCTCCGACTTCGTGGAGATGTTCGTCGGCGTCGGCGCGTCCCGGGTGCGGGACCTGTTCGAGCAGGCCAAGGCGAACGCCCCAGCCATCGTGTTCGTGGACGAGATCGACGCGGTCGGCCGGCACCGCGGCGCCGGCCTCGGCGGCGGCCACGACGAGCGCGAGCAGACGCTCAACCAGCTGCTGGTCGAGATGGACGGCTTCGACGTCAAGGGCGGCGTGATCCTGATCGCCGCGACCAACCGGCCCGACATCCTCGACCCGGCCCTGCTCCGCCCCGGCCGGTTCGACCGCCAGATCGCCGTGGACCGCCCGGACATGGAGGGCCGCAAGGCGATCCTGCACGTGCACGCGAAGGGCAAGCCGTTCGCGCCCGGTGTCGAGCTGGACACCCTCGCCCGCCGTACCCCCGGATTCACCGGCGCCGACCTGGCGAACGTGATCAACGAGGCCGCGCTGCTGACCGCCCGCAACGAAAAGAAGGCCATCACCAACGATTCCCTGGAAGAGGCGATCGACCGGGTGATCGCGGGTCCGGAGCGGCGTACCCGGGTGATGAGCGAGAAGGAGAAGAAGGTCACCGCGTACCACGAGGGCGGGCACGCCCTGGTGGCATGGGCGCTGCCGCACTCCGCGCCGGTGCACAAGGTGACGATCCTGTCCCGCGGCCGGTCCCTGGGCCACACCCTGGTGTTGCCGACCGAGGACAAATACACCCAGACCCGCTCGGAGATGGTCGACACGCTGGCGTACGCGCTGGGCGGCCGGGCCGCCGAGGAGCTGGTGTTCCACGAGCCCACCACCGGCGCCGGCGACGACATCGACAAGGCCACGAACCTGGCCCGCGCGATGGTCACCGAGTACGGCATGAGCGCCAAGCTCGGCGCCGTCAAGTACGGCGTCAAGGACTCCGAGCCGTTCCTGGGTCGCGACATGGGCCATCAGCGTGACTACTCGGATTCGATCGCCGCGGACATCGACGCCGAAGTGCGGTCGCTGATCGAGTTGGCCCACGATGAGGCCTGGGAGATCCTGGTCGAGTACCGCGACGTGCTCGACACCATCGTGCTGGAGCTGATGGAGAAGGAGACCGTCACCCGCGACGACATGGCGCGCATCTGCGCCCGCGTGGCGAAGCGGCCTCCGATGGCCCCGTACAACGGCTTCGGCAAGCGGCAGCCCAGTGACCAGCCGCCGGTGATGACGTCGGCCGAGCAGGGCTCTCTCCGCAAGCAGGCGGAGCAGGACGGCGCGGACGCGCTGCTGGGCTCGGGCAACGGCGGCACGGCAGGCTCGACAGGCGCTCCAGGCGGGGCGGGTGTGACCGACGCGGCGGGTGTGACTGGCGCCGCGGGCGTGCCCGGTGTGGCGGGCGCCGGTGGCGGGCTCAACGCGTCGGCCGAGTCCGGCGAGCAGGCCTCGCGCCCCAGCCCACGGCCGCGCAGCACCGGCAAGCACGCCGTGGACGCCCCCAGGGGGCGCGGCGCCGCCCCGACGCAGCAGCCACGTTCCACTGAAACCCGGCCGTCGAACGAGCCAGGTCGACGCGGCGAGGGCGCCAGCTGAGCGGGCGGCCAGCCGACCGGGCGCCGGACGGTCCCGAGGCGGATCGCGCCGGAACCGACGGCGCCGTGAGAGACGTCTCCGCGACCGAGCCGGACGACGTCGACGATCTCGCCGACCTGGACGTGCTCGCCGCGCGCATCATCAACGGCGACCTCAACGGAAGGCCGATCGACGAGGTTGTCGACCTCCCCCGGATCGAACGCGCTGTGCGCGAGATCCTCGTCGCGATCGGCGAGAACCCCGACCGCGAGGGTCTGGTCCGGACCCCCCGGCGAGTGGCGCGGGCGTACGCTGAGCTGTTCGCCGGACTGCGGGTCGACCCGGCGAGCGTG
>WHSM01000552.1 GCA_009380105.1 Micromonosporaceae bacterium | reverse complement strand
GGTGAAGCCTCGCGTCAACATCACCCCGTGGTAGAGCGGGGTGAGGCTGATCAGCCCCTGAATCCACCCCGGGTACGCCGACAGCGGCGCGAACGTCCCCGAGAACAGGAACAGCACGAAGATCGCGCCGGTGACGTAGTCGAAGTCCTGCCAACTCCGCATGAACGTGGTGACGGCCAGCCCGGCCGCGGCGCACGCCAGGCCGAGCAGCAACGCCGCCGGCAGCGAAAGAGCACTACTTCTCTGGTACGACACGCAGCCAACGACTTCCACGCGGCAGCTCCGGGCAGGGTCGCCAGACTGGCCGCTCAGAGCGCGCCGAGGGCCTGCTCCTTGAGGCCGCGCGCCTGCTGCTCCAGGGAGAACAGCTCCCCCGCGAGCGTCAGGTACTCGTCCTTGTGCTCGACCGGGTTGATCCGCTGCACCCGGGACTTCAGCTCCCCGATCCGCCGGTTCACCGCCGGAAGCTGCAGCCGCGCCAATGTGACCGTCACGTACCGGGGGTCGACCTCCGCGTCGTACCGCAGCGGCTCCACGGACAGCTCGCCCACCAGCGCCTGGGCCGCGAGATCGACGGAGGCGGCGCGGATCCGCTCCACCCAGTCCGCCCCCGCCGTGGCCGACGCCGCGCCCCCGGAGTCGGCGATCGCCTGGCGCACCGCCGCGTGCACCGGGTGCAGGTACGGCGTGGCGTCCACCGCGTCGAACAGCGGGCCGGCCAGCACCGGCTGCTGGATGGCCAGCTTGAGCGCCTCGCGCTCCACGACGCTCTGCGGACTGTCCGGCGACGGGGCCGGCCGGCCCTCGCCCGTTGACGGCTCGTCCCGCCGGGGCCCCCCGCCTCTGCCCATCGCGCCTCTGTCCGTCGCGCCGCCTCTGCTCATCGCCTGCGACACGGCGCGCACCACCGGCTCGATCTCCATGCCGAGATCGCCGGCGAGCTTGCGGGCGTACTCCGGGCGCAGCGCCCGATCCTTGATCTTCGCCACCAACGGCGCGGTGTAGCGCAGGGCGGCGACCCGGCCCTCCGCGGTGTCGAGGTCATAGCGGAACAGGGCGCTGCGCAGCGCGAAGGCGATCATCGGCTCCCGACGGGCCACCAGGTCCCGCACCGCGGCGTCGCCTTTGGCCAACCGCAGGTCACACGGATCCATGTTGTCGGGGCTGACCGCGATGAACGTCTGCGCCACGAATCGCTGATCGTCGGCGAACGCCCGCAGCGCCGCCTTCTGCCCGGCCGCGTCGCCGTCGAAGGTGAAGATGATCTCGCCTTTGAACTCGTCGGCGTCCATCAGCAACCGGCGCAGCACCCCGATGTGCTCGCCGCCGAACGACGTGCCGCAGCTCGCCACCGCCGTCGGCACGTCCGCCAGATGGCAGGCCATCACATCGGTGTACCCCTCGACCACCACGGCCCGCCCCTGCTTGGCGATCTCGCGTTTGGCGATCTCGATGCCATACAGGACGGTGGACTTCTTGTAGATCGGCGTCTCCGGGGTGTTGAGGTACTTGGGGCCGTCATCGTCGTCGAAGAGCTTCCGGGCGCCGAAGCCGATCACCTCGCCGGACAGCTCCTTGATCGGCCACATCAGGCGCCGGCGGAACCGGTCGATCAGGCTGCCGGAGCGAGCCTGCTTCGACAGGCCGCCGGCAACCAACTCTTCGGCGGTGTAGCCCTTGGCGCGCAGGTGCTTGGTCAACGCGTCCCAGGAGTCCAGGGCGAAGCCGCAGGAGTACACCTCCGCGGCCGCCTTGTGGAATCCGCGGCTGGCGAGGAAGTCCCGGGCGATCCGGGCCTCGGGCCGGCCCAGCTGCTCAGCGTAGAAGTGCAGCGCGTCTTTGTGCGCGGCGTGCAGTCGCTGCCGCAGGCCCGGCTTTCGCTCCTGCGCGGGGCCGCCGGAGCCTTCCTCGTACCGCAGTGTCACGCCGACCTTGCCGGCCAGTCGCTCCACGGCCTCGGCGAACGTGAAGTGCTCCACCTGCATCACGAAGCTGATCGCGTCCCCGCCATTGCCGCAGCCGTGGCAGTAATAGACATTTCGGGCGGTGCTGACGTTGAAGCTCGGGGTCTTCTCGTCGTGGAACGGGCACAGCCCCTTGAGGTTGCCGGGGCCGGCCGGCTTGAGCGTGACGTGCTCGCTGATCACTTCCGCGATGGCGGTGCGCTCGCGCACCAGCGCGATGTCAGCATCCCGGATCCGACCAGCCATCGCCTCGCCCCTTCCAGTCCTCGCCCGCCCGGCCGCGGTTCTCAGGCGGGGGTCATGGTGAGCAGCATCTGGCTTTCGGAGAACCGGTACGCCACGTCGCCGAAGGCC
>WHSM01000415.1 GCA_009380105.1 Micromonosporaceae bacterium | reverse complement strand
CCGATCTTGATCGCCGGGAGTTCGCCGCTGCGCACCATGTGGTACACCTGCGACGCCGAGACGTTCAGGATCTCGGCGACGTCGGTGAGTTGGAGGAAGCGCGGTTCCATCCGGGCTGCACCTCGTAGCGGGCCAGCGGTCCTGGCGGACCAGAATCTTGACGTTGCCTCAGTTTGCCATCGATTGCTTGTGACGCTACCCCGTCAGGGCGGCCGCTGGCAGCAGGACGTGCGCGGCATGCCACCATCGACGGCTCCACCACCCGGGGAAGGGCGGACGTTGGCGATCTCCGCCACGTCGTGCCGAGGTGGGGTTTACTACGGTGTGAATGCCGACCGCGAGTCGATGCCGGATCTGGACGCGCTCCCCGACCTGATCGCCGAGTCGCTCGCCGAACTCGTGGAGACCGTCGCATGAGCGTGACCCGGGTCTACCTGTCCGCCACACTGCCGCAGCTGCGCGGTCTGGCGGACACCGGCGAGTGGCGGTCCGCCGACGCGCACGCGGTGACGCCCGCGCTGCGCGAGTGGTACGCCGAGGGCGACGAGGAGGAGTTGGAGTACGTCGCGTTCACGCGCGCCGCCCAGGACGCGCTGCGACTTCTGCACGCCGACCTGGACGCGCCGCGCCTGCGGGTGGTGATCTCCGCGGACGTGCCGGCGTCGGCGGTGCGGACCACGGGACAGAATCTGGGTTCCAGCGCGGCGACGCTGCTGCGGCCGGTGCCGTTGGGCGACGTGGCCGCGATCCATGTGGACGCCGCCGAGGCCAAGGCTGACGTGGCAGCGGCGGCGGACGCGGTCGACGCCGCCAAGGCTGGCGACCCGGATGCGCAGTTCACTGTGGATGGGGCGGAAGACCATGAACTTGAGTGGTACGACCTGAGCGAGCTACCCCAACTCGTGGCCCGCCTCGCGAAACAGTAGCGGCGCCTGGCTCACCGTGCGGGGCTCAGTCGGGCTTGGCCTGCTCCGGTGGGGTGCGTGGGGTGAAGGTCGTCAGCTGGCGCTTTGGCTTGCTGCGGCCGAGCAGGATCAACGCCGTCACCGCGCCGGCGAAGAACAGCATCAGCCCTTCGTTGAGCCGCGCGGTGGCGAGCATCTGCAGCACCAGCACGTCGCCGGGCGCCAGCCCGCCCACCCGGTCGATCAGGATCGGCAGCGTGATGCGGCTGACCACCTCGCTGATCAGCAGGAACGCCCCGGCCGCGCCACCGGCCGCGATGTGGCCGCCCAGGCCGACCACGCGGAGTCTGCGGAGCACCAGGTACGCGAGCACACCCGCGGCGACCCCCGACAGGCCGCCGGTGATCATGGCCATCTGGCGGTACGCGTCCGCGACCTCGGGCCCGGTGCCGCTGCCGTCGAGCAGCCCTCGTACCGGAGAAATGACAGCGGGAAGCGAGAACAGGAACTGAAGCACGGCGACCGCGAGCGCGCCGGCCAGGCCCGCCGCGAGCACACGCGGCGCGCCGGCCGAGATCAGGCCGCCGAGCGCCGCGGCCGACGCGACGCCCCAGACCGCCACCGTCGGGTGGCCGGACACGAGGAGCGCGGCGCCGGTGACGCCGGCCGCGACCAGGCCGGCCGCGGCGCCGACCACGAGGCGCATCGACACGCGGGGATCCCGCGCGACGGCGAGCGGCGCCCACACCCGCAGCGCCAGACCGACGCTGGCGCCGACGACCAGGGCGGCCGCGATCATCGTGGGCAGCGCGAACGTGACCAGCCCTGTGATGGCGCTCTGGCTGACGCCGACCTCCTCGGCCAGCGCGGCGAGCGTGCCGCGCACCGCCCAGAGCCGGGCCGCGAACCACACTGTGGCACCGGCCAGCAGCACCCACACGAGCGTGGAGCCTGGCAGCTCGGGCCGGCTGGTTGCAGCGTTCTCCGTGGGCGCGATGGACTTGGTTGTCTTGGCCACGGCAGACCAGCGTACGCGGGGCCAGCCGCACCCGTGCCCCACCCCGTCGACCGTGTAAGACTGGCGGACGGGGGAACTCGTCAACGACGCCGAGTCGGAAAGGTGGACCCGCGCCATGAACGCCGTCATCACCGTGCCCGAGCCGCGAAACGAGCCGCAGCTCACCTTCGCCCCGGGAAGCCCGGAGCGCGAGAGCCTGCAGCGCCGCGTCGGCGAGCTGGCCGCTGAGCAGGTCGACCTGACCATGACGATCGACGGTGTGCAGCGGATGGCCCGCGGCGACGAGATCAAGGTCGTGCAGCCGCACAACCACCGCCACGTGCTGGGCGTGGCCCGGCAGGCTGCCAACGAGGATGTCGCCGACGCCGCCGCGGCCGCCAAGCGCGCCGCGCCCGAGTGGCGAGCGCTGCCACAGCAGGAGCGGGACGCGGTCTTCCTGCGCGCCGCCGAGCTGCTCGCCGGACCCTGGCGGGACACGGTCAACGCCGCCACCATGCTCGGCCAGTCCAAGTCGGCGTTCCAGGCCGAGATCGACGCCGCGTGCGAGCTGATCGACTTCCTGCGCTACAACGTCTTCTTCGCCCACAAGCTGCTCGGCGAGCAGCCGCTCAGCTCGCCCGGGGTGTGGAACCGGTTCGATCACCGGCCGCTGGAGGGCTTCGTCCTGGCGATCACCCCGTTCAACTTCACCGCCATCGCTGGCAACCTGCCGACCTCGCCGGCGCTGCTCGGCAACGTGGTGATCTGGAAGCCGTCGCCGACCCAGCAGCTGGCCGCGCACTACTTCATGCGGGTGCTGGAGGCGGCCGGCATGCCACCGGGCGTGATCAACATGGTCACCGGGGACGGGCACGCGGTCAGCGAGGTGGCGTTGAACGACGCCGACCTGGCCGGGCTGCACTTCACCGGCTCCGTGAACACGTTCCAGCACCTGTGGCGCACGATCGGCGAGAACATCAGCCGGTACAAGTCGTACCCCCGGATTGTCGGTGAGACCGGTGGCAAGGACTTCGTGATCGCCCACCCGAGCGCCGACGCCGACGCGCTGCACACGGCGCTGATCCGCGGCGCGTACGAGTACCAGGGCCAGAAGTGCTCGGCCGCGTCGCGCGCGTACATCCCCCGCTCGATCTGGCAGGACGGGCTGCGGGACCGGCTCGTGGCCAGCATCGAGGAGATCACCTACGGCGACGTGTCCGACTTCTCGCACTTCGGCGGCGCGGTGATCGACCATCGCTCGTATGATCGGCTCTCCGGTGTGCTGCAGACGGTGGCCAGCGACCCCGACTGCACCGTGCTCGCAGGCGGCAAGGCCGACGACTCCGAGGGCTACTTCGTGCAGCCGACGCTGGTGGAGGTGACCGACCCGGAGCACGAGTCGTTCTGGCGCGAGTACTTCGGCCCGATTCTCGCGGTGCACGTGTACGAGGACGACAAGTTCGGCGAGGTGGTCGCGCAGGCGGCGGACATCGCGCCGTACGGGCTCACCGGGGCGCTGTTCGCCACCGACCGACGGGTCATCGACCGCACCAGCGACGTGTTGCGCTTCTCGGCCGGAAACTTCTACATCAACGACAAGCCGACCGGCGCCGTGGTGGGGCACCAGCCGTTCGGCGGCGCGCGTGGCAGCGGCACCAACGACAAGGCCGGCAGCTGGCAGAACCTGGTCCGCTGGATCTCCCCACGCACCATCAAGGAAACCTTCGTGCCCCCAACAGACTGGCGCTACCCCCACATGGGCTGACCTGCCCACATGGGCTGACCCGCCCCACATGGGGCGCCGCCGTCCGCCAACGCCCCAAGTGGGGGGTCGGCTGGACCTGTCGGCGCAGCCGATTTTTCGTCACTCCTGGTGATCTGGTGGTGGGCGATGCTCACGCTCTGCGGTCGGGTCTGAGATCGGGACGGTCAGCCCTTCCGGG
>WHSM01000198.1 GCA_009380105.1 Micromonosporaceae bacterium | reverse complement strand
CTCTGGGTCGGCAGCGACACCGAAGGCCTCGGCGGCGAACGCCACGCCCGGATCGGCCTGCTCCCGCGCGCCTGAGGGTCGGTGCGCCGCTCGGCGGTACGGTGGCATCGCTCTCGGCACACGGGGAGGATGCGATGGCGCGGCGGATCGGCAGACGCACGTCGTTGTCCGGGGCCGTGGCGGTCGCAGTCGTCGCAGCGACGCTGGTCGGGTGCGCCCCGGAATCGGCCCGCTGGAACCCTGGCCAGAGCGCGCGGCCGACCAGCGAGGCCGCGCCGGGGCACTCGACTCCGGTCAAGGACCCGCTCTACCCCGACTACGGCAACCCGAAGATCGACGTCCTGCGGTACGACCTGAAGCTGAGCTGGTCGCCGCGGGAGCGGGAGCTGGCCGGCGAGGCGACGATCAGGCTGCGCGCGGTCGAGCGGATCGACGAGGTCGCCTTGGACTTCTCCGATGCCCTGACCGTCTCCGAGACGACCGTGGACGGCCAGGCCGCGAACCCCGAGCAGGAAGGCCGCGACCTGGTGACCCCGCTGGCGGAGCCGGTCGAGGCCGACACCGAGCTGACCCTCGTCGTGACGTACGCCGGAACCCCGGAGCCCGTGCCAATGCCTTCGAACCGGGGCGACTTCTCCGAGGGCATCGGCCTGCGGGTGGAGTCCGACGGCGCGATCTGGACCATGCAGGAGCCCTACGGAGCGTTCACGTGGTACCCCGTCAACGACCACCCGTCGGACGAGGCGCTCTACGACTTCGCGGTCACCGTGCCGAAGGGCTGGTCCGCGGCAGCCAGCGGCGAGTTGGTCGGCGAGCGCCGCGACGGTGACCACACGGTGTTCACGTGGCGGGCCGCCGAGCCGGTCGGCAGCTACGTCACCACACTGGCCGTGGCCAGGTTCGCCAAGCACACCGACGAGGTCGACGGGATCCCGCTGACGTACTGGGTTCCCGACGAGTACGACGGCTACCAGCTCGCCGCGATGCGCCGGTCGCCGGAGATCCTGCGATGGCTGAGCGAGCGGTTCGGCGACTACCCGTTCTCCTCCGCCGGGGCGGTCGCGGTGGACTCTGCCTCCGCGATGGAGACTCAGGGCATGATCACCATGGGCGGGAGGATCGCGCAGAACCTCCCGAGCGACGAGGCTCAGCAGATCTTCACCGAAGTGCTCGTGCACGAGTACGCGCACCAGTGGTTCGGCGACGCCGTGAGCCCGAAAGACTGGCGCGGCGTGTGGCTCAACGAGGGGTTCGCCACGTACGTCACGGGGCTGTGGCTGATGGACAAGGGCCTGGTCGACGAGACCGACTACGTGCGCGCGCTGCGGGACCGGGACAAGCAGTCACGCGCCGAGGCCGGCCCGCCCGGCGACTACAACCGGCGGATGTTCGCCGCGTCCAACGTGTACGTCGGACCCGCGCTGATGCTGCACGAGATCCGCGAGGAGGTCGGCGACAAGGCGTTCTTCGCGATGGCGCGCGACTGGGTCCAGGACAACCTGCACACGCACCAGGACCGGGAGTCGTTCACAACGTTCGTCAACCGGCACACCGGCCGCGACTTGACGCCAATTGTCAACAAATGGCTGGACTCCAAGACCACCCCGCGCTGACGCGCGCCGGAGCAGTGCGGGGTCAGAGCAGGGCGCCCTCGTCGTGCAGCCAGTTCGCCCACGAGCCGGACACGGCCGCGGCGCAGTCGATCAGCTCGTCCAACAGGCCGTCGTGCAGCCCCGGCGCCAGCGGGAGCTGCGTCTCGGCGTACAGGGACAGCCGGCCGCTCTCGGTCTCGTCGCCGACGTACGACTTCAGGAACCGGCGGGTGTGGTTCCACTCGTTGACGGCGCCGTACGCCCGGTCGGCCCACTCCGGCGGCAGCGCGGTGTACGCGCGGGCCCGCATCACCAGGACCTCGCGGTCCGGGCCCTCCAGGACGAAAAGCACCACGTGCTTCTCCCACATGGCGAGAAGATTGCCGTCCTCGTCGGTGAGGTGGCGGATTCCGAGGCGCTTGAGCGCGCCGGCCACCCGCGCCATCGACACTGGCGCCACCGCGTCCGGCGCGCGCCGCTCGGTCTGGGCCGGGATCGCGACCCGCACCTTGGTGTCAGTCCTGTCGAGCGGGGTCTCCGACTCCGACGCGTCGCCCGACCAGCTCTGTCTACGCCACCATGCCACCGACTGTTCTCCTCTGCGTCCCCGGGAACTCACATGCTCGATTGGCCGGCGCGCCGGCCGGCGGAGCCAGACGGCTGCGCATGGTCTCGGGGGGTGCGGGCGAGTAGCAGCGCTTAGCCGGTCCCAGAAGCAACGCCTAGCAGGGCCCGAAGGTACCTGGAGGGGGTGCCCGAGGCGCCACCCTCTTGTCGTAGATCTCACCCTCAAACCGGACGGGCCTGGCCAAATGGCTGAGGCCGAGGACCGAATTCGGGCGCCGGAAGAAGGGCGAGGAGCTGCCGCCGCAGACCCGGGAGCGCGACCTGGGCGCCGTTCCAGTCAGCGAGCCGCACGCCGTGTGCCGCCATCATGAGAGGAGGCGCAGGCCCGGCGCGACGCGGCGCCACGCGCAGCCGTACGTCGCCTCCAACCCCAGCCAGCCGCCCGCCGCGGCCCGCACCCGCACCGAGGTGTCGTCGGCGCCCAGGAACCCCATCCGGACCACGCCCTGCACCAGGCGGACCGGCACCTCCTCCCGCCGGTCGCCGTGCGTGACGATCATCGCGACGTGGTCGAGCAACTCGTCGCGCAGCCTGCGCTCCCCCACCCCGAGGCTCGCGACAGCGGCGCGTATCGTCGCGGCGGCGGCCAGCGCCACGCGCCGCACCTCGGCCGCCGGAACCCGCTCCACCACCTCGCTGGCCTCCGGCGGCAACGGCGACCGCCACGCCACGTCGTGCCGGCCCGGCAGCGCCGTCTCTCCGCGTTCCAGGGCCGCGAGCAACTCGCCCGCGCGCACCGTCGCGTCCTCGGCGAGCGGCGAGCGGATCAGCCGGGTGGCCAGCACGTCGAACGGCAGGCGCGCCCACAGCGCGGTCGCCTCGGGCCCGGCTGGGCGCAGACGCACCAGCGCGCCAGGGTCCAGGCGGACCAGACGCGCCAGAAACGCGCCGACATCCGCCACCGCCTCCGACGCCAGCTCAGCCACCAACCTCCCCTTCGGCCTCACGCCACTGCTGCAGGAACTCCCGCTCGGGATCCCGGAGTCGCCGCGGCCGACCCGCCCTCAGGTCGTACGGCACCAGGACCGTGCGGGCCCGGCTGGCGAGTTGGCCGTCGTCGTACAGCTCGTACGCCACCGTGAACCGCGACGACCGGATCTCGTCCACCCACAGCTCGATCTTCACGGGGTCCCCGTAGTCGATCGGCCGCACATAGTCGATCTCGTGCCGGGCCACCACCACTCCGCGTTCAATGCTCGGCGACCCGGTGTCGCCGAAAAGCAGCGCGGCGCGCGCCTCCTCGTACAACGTCAGGAATCTGGCGTTGTTGACATGGCCGTACGCGTCCATGTCGCTCCAGCGGAGCGCGCAGTGGTACGTGAAACGGGCCATCAGTCCCGGGCCATCAGTCTCGGGTGAGCTTGCGGTACGTCACCCGGTGCGGCCGCGCCGCGTCCGGGCCGAGGCGGTCGATCTTGTTCTTCTCGTACGCGTCGAAGTTGCCCTCGAACCAGAACCACTTCGCCGGGTTGGACTCGTCGCCCTCCCAGGCGAGGATGTGGGTGGCGACCCGGTCCAGGAACATCCGGTCGTGGCTGGTGATCACGGCGCAGCCCGGGAACTCCAGCAGCGCGTTCTCCAGGCTGCCGAGGGTCTCCACGTCCAGGTCGTTGGTCGGCTCGTCCAGCAGCAGCACGTTGCCGCCCAGCTTCAGGGTGAGCGCCAGATTCAGCCGGTTCCGCTCGCCGCCGGAGAGCACCTTGGTCGGCTTCTGCTGGTCCGGGCCCTTGAAGCCGAAGGCGGCCACGTACGCCCGGGAGGGCATCTCGACCTTGCCCACCATCAGGTGGTCCAGGCCGTCGGAGACCAGCTCCCACACCGTCTTGCCGCCGTCCAGGCCGCCCCGGGACTGGTCCACGTACGAGATGTTGACGGTGTCGCCGACCTTGATGGAGCCGTCGTCCGGCTGCTGCTCGCCGATCAGCATCTTGAACAGCGTGGTCTTGCCGACGCCGTTGGGGCCGATGACGCCCACGATGCCGTTGCGGGGCAGCGAGAACGACATGTCGTCGATCAGCGGTCGGTCGCCGAAGCCCTTGTCCAGGTCCTTGACCTCGATCACGGTGTTGCCCAGCCGGGGGCCCGGCGGGATCTGGATCTCCTCGAAGTCCAATTTGCGGTTCTTCTCGGCCTCGCTGGCCATCTCCTCGTACCGCTCCAGCCGGGCCTTGCTCTTGGTCTGCCGGGCCTTGGCGTTGGAGCGGACCCACTCCAGCTCGTCGGACAGGCGCTTCTTCAGCTTGGCGTCCTTGCGGCCCTGCACCCCCAGCCGCTCGGCCTTCTTCTCCAGGTACGTCGAGTAGTTGCCCTGATACGGGTACGCCCGCCCGCGGTCCAGCTCCAGAATCCACTCGGCGGCGTGGTCCAGAAAGTACCGGTCGTGCGTGATCGCGACGACGGTGCCGGGGTACTTGAGCAGATGCTGCTCCAGCCACTGCACGCTCTCGGCGTCGAGGTGGTTGGTGGGCTCGTCCAACAGCAGCAGGTCCGGCTGCTCCAGCAGCAGCTTGCACAGCGCCACCCGGCGCTTCTCGCCGCCGGACAACGGCTTCACATCGGCGTCGGCCGGCGGGCAGCGCAGCGCGTCCATCGCCAGCTCGAGCTTGGAGTCCAGGTCCCACGCGTCGGCGTGGTCGAGCTCCTCCTGCAGCTTGCCCATCTCCGTCATCAGCTGGTCGCTGTAGTCGGTCGCCATCAGCTCGGCGATCTCGTTGAACCGCGCCAGCTTCGCCTTGGTCTCGGCGACCGCCTGCTCGATGTTGCCCAGCACGGTCTGGGACTCGTCTAGCACCGGCTCCTGCGCCAGCATCCCGACGGTGTGCCCGGGCATCAACCGCGCCTCGCCGTTGCTCGGCTGATCCAGGCCCGCCATGATCTTGAGCAGGCTGGACTTGCCGGCGCCGTTGGGGCCGACCACGCCGATCTTGGCGCCGGGCAGGAACGACAGGGTCACGTTGTCGAGGATGACCTTGTCGCCGTGCGCCTTGCGCGCCTTCTCGAGGACGTAGATGTACTGAGCCACGGTGAAGGGGCCTCCGCGGTTGTGGGTTTCCGGGATCACGGCGCAACGCGCGCCTTACATCTCAATCTTTCCAGGGGCCGATCTGTTCCCTGAACGGCGCCCCGATGGCACGCTGTCTCTCGCTGAGAGGCGCCCAGCCGGGCAGCACTGAACGGAAGGACGACAATCGTGGCGGAAGGTCGAGAATCGGGACAGGCTACGGTGTTGCAGACGCTTGCCGCGCTGACCGTCGGCGCGCTGGCCTCCCAGGGGGTGCTCCCCGCCTTTGGCGGCCTGCTGGGCGGCGATGCGCTTCGGGGATCTCTCATGACGGCGCTGCTGGCCGCCGGCGCCGCGACGGCGATCTGGGGGCCGTTCCGGATCCGGGGATGGCGGGCCGCGCTGCTCGGCGCGCTGGCGATCGCGCTCGTGCTCGGCCTGGTCCACGTGCTGCGGGTCGGGCTGTTCGGCGGCGCGGTCCCGGGCGCTCTCGCGCTGGCCGCCGGGTTCACGGTCGGCGGGGTCGTGTCGGCGGCCGCCGCGGCGGCGCGGCGTGAGCGCGCCCTGGTCACCGGCGCGCTCACGCTGGGTCTGATGCACGGCGCCGGCCTCTACGCACTGCCGCACAACCTGCTGGTGGGGGCCGGCCTGATCGCTGCGGGGCAGGCGGTCTTCTTCTGGGCGGGAGTAGCGCCGTACCTCGCGGTCGCACTCGCCGTGCCCGCCGCCGGCCTGGCGGTCGCACGGGTGCGGCGACCGGCGCGGATCACGCTCGAAGCGGGGCCCCTGCTCGCGGTCCTGCTCGCGGCGCTGCTCGCGATCGTGCTGCTGCCGAGGGTGTCGCTGGGGCCGTTGGGCGGGCTGCTCGCGTCGGTGCTGCTGCCCGTGCTGGCGGGGCTGCTCGCGTGGTGGCTGGCCGTGCCGAAAGCCGCGGCGGCCGCGGACCCGCCTGAGCCGCCGAGGACAGCCGAGCGGCGGTGACGATTCGTCAACAGACCGTGACGGGCCCCACCGTGTGACCACGATCTCGGGACGCCGCCCGGGGAAGCTTCAGTAGGCTCGCAGAAAGCAGCATGCCCCTTCAAACCAGCCCGTGCTGAGCGAGCTTTCGACACCTATCCGAGGCGGTGGAGGCGGACGTGGCGGCAAACAGCTCATTCGTGGTGGTGGCCAACCGGTTGCCGGTTGACGCAGCCACCGGCCCGGACGGCGAACTGGTCTGGAAGCGCAGCCCGGGCGGCCTCGTCACGGCGTTACATCCGATCATGCAGGCCGAGGCCGGCACCTGGATTGGCTGGCCGGGCCGCGGCGACCACACGGCGCCGGAACCGTTCGAGCTCGACGGCATGCGGCTGCACCCGGTCGCGGTCACCGCCGAAGAGTTGGGGGACTACTACGAGGGCTTCTCCAACGCCTCGCTGTGGCCGCTGTACCACGACTCGGTGCAGCACCCCGTGTTCCACCGGCACTGGTGGGACGCGTACATGCGGGTCAACGAGCGGTTCGCGCAGGCTGCGGCGACAGCGGCGGCCAGAGGCGCCGTGGTCTGGGTGCAGGACTACCAGCTCCAGTTGGTGCCGGCCATGCTGCGGGAGCAGCGGCCGGATCTCAAGATCGGCTTCTTCCTGCACATCCCGTTCCCTCCGGTGGAGCTGTACATGCAGCTGCCGCGGCGGGTGGAGATCCTGCGCGGCCTGCTCGGCGCCGACCTGGTGGGCTTCCAGCGCCCGCTCGCCGCGCAGAACTTCCTGCGGCTGTCCCGGCACCTGCTCGGGCTGCGGCCCCGCTCCAATGGGGTGGAGGTCGACGGCCGGACCGTGCGCGCCGGCGCCTTCCCGATCTCGATCAACGTCGTGGAGATGGAGTCCCTCGCCGCCAGCACCGCGATCCAGACCCGGGCCAAGGAGATCCGCGCCGAGTTGGGCGACCCGCAGTGCCTGATCCTCGGCGTGGACCGCTTGGATTACACAAAAGGCATCGAGCACCGCCTGATGGCCTTCCAGGAACTGCTCGCTGAAGGCACACTCTCTGTGCCGGACACGGTGATGGTGCAAGTGGCCACGCCGAGCCGGGAACGTGTCGAGCACTACCAGGTGTTACGGGAGAACGTTGAGCGTCAGGTGGGCCGGATCAACGGGGACTTCGGCAGGGTCGGGGTGCCGGCGGTGCACTATCTGCACCAGTCCTACAGCCGCAGCGAGCTGGCGGCGCTGTACAGTGCTGCGGACGTCATGATGGTGACACCTTTACGGGACGGTATGAACCTGGTTGCCAAGGAGTACGTAGCAGCTCGCGTGGACCAACGCGGCACTCTCGTGCTCAGTGAGTTCGCCGGCGCCGCGGCCGACCTCCGGCAGGCGTTCCTGGTCAATCCACACGACCTGGACGGCCTGAAGGAGACCCTGCTGCAGGCGATCCGGGCAGAGCCGGCCGACGTGACCCGGCGGATGCGCTCGATGCGGCGCTATCTGCGCACGCACGACGTGGACCACTGGGCGCGGTCGTTCCTGTCCTCCCTCGGCGCGACCGACGCCGCGGGCGCGCTGGACCCGGGCCGTTCCGACGCCCAGTCCGCGGGATCGGATGTCGGCTCCGCTGACCCGCGGGCCGGCCTGGAGTCGTCGGAATGACCCGGTCTCAGCTCGGCCTCGACCATCGCTTGAGCAAAACCCCGCACAATCGTTGCCACATCCCACCAGCTCCGCGCCGCCCCGCGGCTGTCCGGAGTCCCCGCGGCGGCGCACGGCGCCGTCCCGAGCACGCCAGGCGAGGCCCCGCATGAACGCTGTCGACCTCACCGCGCTCTTCGG
>WHSM01000109.1 GCA_009380105.1 Micromonosporaceae bacterium | reverse complement strand
GTGAGCTGGTCTTTGACCTGGACGATGGTCGGGTTCGTCAGCGCCGAGCCGTCGGGGAACCGCACCGTCGGCACTGTCTGGTTCCCGCCGTTCAGGCTCATCACGTACTCCGCCGCGGCCGGATCCTCCTCGATGTCGACTACCGTGAACGGGATGTTCTCGCGCTCCATCTGGCTCTTCAGCCGGCGGCAGTAGCCGCACCACGGGGTCGAGTACATCGTCAGAGCCATGTGACGTCTCTCCTAGGTCGATTCAGGGCGCCGGTCGATTCGGGGGCCGCCGCGTTCGTTGACGGCACAGGTTATGCGAGGTCGGGACCGCGTGGCATTTAGCCAGAACGTCGTACCAGCTTGGGAGGATGCCCAACTGTGGCGTATGACGCAGTCAGCGACTTCCAGGGGGCAAGCGGCGCGGATCCGCTGCACGGCCTGGACCCGGAGCAGCTCCGCGCGGTGACCGCGCCCGCCGGGCCGGTCTGCATTCTCGCCGGGGCCGGCACCGGCAAGACCCGGGCTATCACGCGCCGCATCGCGCACCGGGTGCGCAGCGGCGAGGTGCGCGCGCAGCACGTGCTCGCCGTCACCTTCACCGCCCGGGCCGCCAGCGAGCTGCGCGACCGGCTGCGCCGGCTCGGCGTCGGCGGCGTGTCGGCGCGCACGTTCCACGTGGCGGCGCTGCGGCAGCTGCGGTACTTCGCTCCCCGGCTGCTGGGCGGCAAGCCGCTGCCCGAGGTGCTGGACAGCAAGGCGCGTCTGGTCACGGTCGCGGCGTCCCGCGCGGGGGTGAAGGCCGACCGCGCCCAGGTGCGGGACCTGGCCGCCGAGATCGAGTGGGCGAAGGCGAACTTGACCAATCCCGATGAGTACGCGGTCGCGGCGGCCAAAGCGATGCGGGAGCCGCCGTGCGATCCCGAGGACGCGGCGCGGGTCTTCGCGGCGTACGAGAAAGTCAAGCGCTCTTCCGGCTGGATGGACTTCGAGGATCTGCTGCGCGCCGGTGTGTGGGCGATCGAGGAGCACCCGGACGTGGCCGACCAGGTGCGCGCCCAGTACCGCTGCTTCGTGGTGGACGAGTACCAGGACGTCAACCCGCTGCAACAGCGGCTGCTGGAGGCCTGGCTGGGCGGGCGGGACGACCTGACGGTGGTGGGCGACGCGAGTCAGACGATCTACTCCTTCGCCGGCGCCAGCGCCGACTACCTGGTCGACTTCCCGCGCCGCCATGAAGGCTGCGTGCTGGTGCGCCTGACCCGCGACTACCGCTCGACGCCGCAGGTGGTGGGGCTGGCCAACGCGGTGATCCGCACCGCCCGCGGCTCGCACTCCCGGCTGCGGCTCACGCTGGCCGGCCAGCGTGAGCCCGGCCCCGAGCCTGAGATCAGGTCGTACGACGACGAGCCCGCTGAGGCGGCGGCCGTCGCGTCCCGCTGCGCCGAGCTGATCGCCGCCGGCGCGCCGGCCTGGGAGATCGCGATCCTGTTCCGGACCAACGCGCAGTCCGAGACCTACGAGGAGGCGCTCGCCGACGCCGGAGTGCCGTACGTGGTGCGCGGCGGCCAGCGATTCTTCGAGCGCCCCGAGGTGCGGCAGGCGATGTCGGCGATCCGGGTCGCGTCGCGTACCGCCGATCTTGCGATGGCCTTGCCCGACGCGGTCGGTGAGGCGCTCAAAGCCACCGGGTGGCAGCCGGGTCAGCCGCCGCCGGGTGGGGCGGCCAGGGAGCGTTGGGAGGCGCTCGCGGCGCTGGTGCGGCTGGCCGAGGACTGGGCGGTCGCCACGTCGGCGCGACGCCAGGCCGGGGCCCCGTCGTCCGGCGACGCGGTGCCCCCTGACGGGCCGCCGGAGTCTGACGCGTTGGAGAGCGAACCGCCACTGAGCCTGGGGGAGTTCCACGACGAGTTGTCCCGCCGCGCCGCCGCGCAGCACGCGCCGGCCGTCGAGGGCGTGACCCTGGCCTCGTTGCACGCCGCGAAGGGCCTGGAGTGGGACGCGGTCTTCCTGGTCGGGTTGGTCGACGGCACCGTGCCGATCACCCACGCCCGCAGCCCGGAGCAGGTGGAAGAGGAGCGGCGGCTGCTGTACGTGGGGATCACGCGGGCGCGCGAGTTGCTCTGGCTGACCTGGGCGGCCGCCCGGTCGCCGGGTGGTAGGCCGCGCCGGCCGAGCCGGTTCCTGCCCCGCGACACGCACGTAGAGGCGACGCCGGCCGGCCCCAGGCCCAAGCGGCGCAAGCCGAGCGTGGTGCGTTGCCGGGTCTGCGGCGCGACGCTGCTCGACGGCGCGGAGCGCAAGCTCGGCCGCTGCCAGGACTGCCCATCCACGATGGACGAGGAGCTGTTCGAACGGCTGCGAAATTGGCGGATCAAGGTCGCGGAGGCGAAGCAGACGCCTGCGTACACGGTGTTCACCGACGCCACGTTGACCGCCCTCGCCGAACGTCGGCCGACCACTGCGGCAGAGCTGGTCGAGATCCGGGGGATCGGGCCGCACAAGCTGGCGCAGTACGGCGAGCCGGTGTTGGCCCTGATGAGCGGCGCCGACCCGGACGATTTGCCCGTGCCGTCGTGAAGATCCGGTTCTGCCCGGGGACTGTCAGGAATTTTCAGAGACTTCTCCAAAGTTGGCCGAAATTCGATTGCCCTGCCGAGGCCCGGCGACATAATCTGCGATCACCGCGCGCGGACGCCCACGGGTTCCGTCGCGGCCCGAAGGCCCTGTGACAGCGGCCGTGACCCGACGTGAGACACACGAGAGAAGGCAGGAGGTGGCGATCGTGAAGATGACCTGGATGCCCAGCGAGCGACCGTCGTCGCCGCCTGCGACGGTCGCTTTCGGCGGCCTGAGTGTGGGCAACGAGCCGGGTGCGGCCTTCCTGTCCACGAGGCTTCTGGCGTCCATCAGCCACGTCGCCGAGGGTCGCAGTGCGTCCATCGCCGGTCCGGCCGTGTGTGCGCCGAGCGTCGACGGGACGCACGCCAAGGGCCGCGACCTCAAGGCCGGCGCCAAGCAGGCAGCAATCGCACAGCAGTTCGACAGCAAGCAGATCAGTGTCACGTCGGTCTACCGCACGACCGGCGTTGGCGGGGTTCCACCCCGAGGGAGACCAGACTAGATCGGCCAGCAGGCCGACCGGCTCACCTCGAGGCCGCGGAACCCGACACCGGGATCCGCGGCCTTAATTATTGGCCGAAGTTGATCATCGGGTGGAGATCCCACCCGGTGAGAAGAGAAGGGAAGTGAGGTGACCGGGCGATGAGCCTGGCACTGGCCCCATTCGAGGGGGCCGTCGAGGCGGGTCTGCAGCTGCCGTGCCGGCAGTTCGACGCCGATCTCTGGTTCTCCGAGACACCGGCTGAGCTGGAGGTCGCCAAGACCCTGTGCGCCGAGTGCCCGCTGCGCGTGGAGTGCCTCGCCAGCGCCGTCGAGCGGCGTGAGCCGTGGGGCGTCTGGGGTGGCGAGATCTTCGAGCGGGGCGCTGTCGTGCCTCGCAAGCGGCCTCGCGGACGGCCTCGTAAGGACGCTGCCGCGGCCGAGGCGCGGGCCCGGGCGGACGCCCACGCGCGTGCCGAGGAGCTCACCCGGCAGATGCGAGCGGAGGACGCGGCCTGATGTTCCAGATCACCACACCGGCCCGGCTTGCGCCGGGAGCGGCAGACCTCGAAAGACCAAACCTGACGCCTCAGGCGAGACGACTACGACGATTCAGGAGTGACGCGATGTATTTGCTCAACGAAGCGCTGGCACGAGCGCGATGTGCGCGACAGCCAAGCCGGGCGAGCCGCCCGGCGCGCGAGGTGGCGATATCGGCGCGTCGGCGTCGTTCGGGACGCTGACGCCGCCGAAGCCGCAGAGAGATCCACGACGTGGGGCGTCTGGCCGCGATCGCCGTCGCCAGACGCCGCGGGTCGAAGGGGGGTGGAGGGCGTTGGCCGGATCCGCGGGGATCGGCCGACGCCCTCACCACTGTCCGGCCGCGGCGGGATGGATGCGGTGTGGGCCGTTCGGCTGACGACGTGCGGCCGGGGGCGCCGCCGGACCTGACCGGACACAGGTTTCTGCCTCTTGACGTGGTCGGGAATTCGACATGTCCCTTGGAGCGGCGTCCACAGCGAGCCCATCATCGGGCGTAGCGTCGGAATCGCGGACGCGGGATCTGGGTAGGGGGCAAACGTGGACACACGCATCGAGGAGCGCAGTCTCCAGGATCAGGACGAGGTCGTGTGCGCCAGTTGTGGCCGTACGGAGCATGAGCCGCCGCTGACGTGGAGCCGTCAGGCGGCACGGCGCGGAAGCTCCGGGCCGGCGTGGCTGTGCGACAGCTGCACCCGCGAGAACCTTCGCGAGATCGAGGCCAAGCTCGACGACATCTGGTAGCCGGGCGACCTCAGCTGTCGAAGCCCGGTAGCCACTCGCGCAGGACCGCTTGATACGGCGCGCTCGCCCCGAGCTGGCAGAGCACGCCGATCGAGCCGAGCGTGACGCGGTGGATCAGCAGGTACGACGGCGGCAGATTGAGGTTCTTGCCCAACTGGTACGCCGGGCTCCGCGGATCCCCGAGTCGGGCGGCCTCGCCTCGCAGCCACGCCCGGCTGAAGCGGAACTCATCGACCGCCAGCGGCTCCAACATCGGCCGGAGGTAGTCGAGGATCTGCTCGGGGTCGGCGTCGAAGCTCTCCCGCACGAAACCTTCCTGGCGCAGCCCGTGAAGCACCTTGTCCGCCTCCCCGTCGAGCGCCAGCCGGGTGATCCGGCCGATCGGCTCGGGCAGGCCCTGCGGCAGCCGGGCCACGGCGCCGAAGTCGAGCACCGCGAGCCGCCCGTCCGGCAGCAGCTTGAAGTTCCCGGGGTGCGGGTCGCCGTGCAGCAGCCCGGCCCGGGCAGGGCCGGAGAAGTGCAGCGTCGCCAGGCGCAGGCCGGCGAGATCCCGTTCTTCCTGGGAGCCTGAATCTATGATCTCCGACACCGCGGGACCGTCGATCCACTCGGTGACCAGGACTCGCTCGGCAGCCGTCACGACTTCGGGCACCAGGATCTCGGGGTCGTCGGCGTACGCGTCGCGAAAGGCCCGCTGGGAGCGGGCCTCGAGTTGGTAGTCGAGCTCCTCGCCGATCCGGTCTCGGAGCTCCGAGATGAGCGGTTTGACCTCCAGCCCGGGCTGCAGCACCTTGAACAGCACCGAGAACCGGGACAGCTGCGTCAGGTCGGCGAGCAGGGCGTCGCCGGCGCCGGGGTACTGCACCTTGACGGCGACATCGCGGCCGTCCGCCCAGACCGCCCGGTGCACCTGGCCGATGCTGGCCGCGGCAGCCGGCGTGTCGCTGAACTCGGCGAACTGGTCCCGCCAGTTGGAGCCGAGCTCGATGGCGAGCACCTTGTGCACGCTGGCCGCGGGAAGCGGCGGCGCCGCGGCCTGCAGCTTGGTCAGGGCGGCGCGGTACGGGCCGGCGAACTTCTCTGGAAGCGCAGCCTCGAAGATCGACAGCGCCTGCCCCACCTTCATGGCGCCGCCTTTGAGCTGACCCAGCACGCTGAACAGCTGCTCGGCGGTGCGCTGTTGGATCTCGGCGGTCACGGCCTCCGGGTCGATGCCGGTGACCCGTTTGCCGAGGCCCAGCGCCGTGCGACCGGCGAAGCTGAGCGGCAGGGAGGCTAGCTTGGCGGTGCGCGCCATGGCGCGGAGCGGGATGTCAGTCACCTCGCCATTGTCCACCCCCGGACTCGGGGCCGCCGATACATCCGCATTGGGGGTGGGGCGCCCAACTCCGCCGGCGTACGCGGGGCTCGGCCGACACCTCGATCGTGCCGCCGATGCTGTCGGGCTGGCCGCCGTCGACATGGCAGAGCGCGTGCATGGCGGCGAGGGTCGATCCGGCGCCGACGACGCCGGCTTCCGCGGGCTCGGTGTGGTCGGGGTACGTGCCGAGTTGCGCGGCGATCGCGGGCCAGAGCGCGTCGCGGCTGCGCCGGTGCAGATCGAGGCACTGCAGGCAGGGCGTCTCGCCCGGCCGCACGAGTGGGCCGATGACCGCCACACCGTCGCGCAGCCACACGGTGAGGTGGGGCCGGCGCCGGTACGCGTGCGCGAGCGCGGTCAACGGAGCGGGCCGCGGCGTGCCGACCAGCACGGCGAGGTCGGGCTCCGCCCCACGCAGCGACGCGACGTCGACCTCGGGGGCGACGCGCCGCACGGCGTCGGCGGCGGCGATGGCCCGCGGCCGGCCCACGTCCTCCGGCAGCAGCCCGCCGAGCGCGAGGTCCGCGCGGGTGACCACTCCGCGCACGTCGATCTCGATCCGCCCGACGCCGGCGGAGCCCAGCAGCGCGGCGATCGGCGCGACCATGCGCCCGCGCCCGCTGATGAGCACCTTGGCGGAGCGTCTGCGCCGCAGCGCGTCGGCGGGTGAGGCGTCGCTGGGCTGCCTGCGCAGTGACAGGGCGCTCGCCTCGGCCTCCAGCCGGCGACGGCTGTGCTCGGGCAGGTCGGCGGGCAGCAGGGCGCGGGGGTCGATCACCAGACCGGCGGCGCGCAGCGTGCGCATCACCTGTCGAGCCTGGGTCTCGCTCATGCCGAGCAGTGTCGCGTCGGAGGCGACGGCGGCCTCGGTCCGGGAGCCGTCGAGCAGGTCGAGCACCTTGACCATGCGCGGCTCGGAGAACTGCAGCGTGACGGCGCGGGCCGGGTCGACACCGAGTTGGACAGTCGCCGGGGCGCGCCACAAGCGGCGTAGCGCTGGGAGGAGTTTGGGTCTCATGGCGGTGGAGCTTGGCCTGACAGCGCGGCGTTGGGTGAGCGTCAATCCACAGGCGACCTGGTTTCTCCACAGGCTCTACACAGGAATCGGCTGCTTATCCACAGCTTCGACTGCGTTCTGTCACGAGACGGACAACTCGTCGGATGTCGGGCTGGCGACAGACGGGCGCTCATGGTCGGACATGCGTCGGGGGGAGCGGTGAACACCGCTCCCCCCGGACACAGATCTGTTCTTCTCAGCGCGAAAACTCAGGCCTTGCCGAGGATCCGGTTGATGGTGGTGCCGCAGACCGGGCACTTCCCCTTGGCCATACGCCGGCCGGAGTCGCTGACGGACACCTCGCCCTCGTAGTCGCGCTTCTCCTTGCACTTCACGCAGTAGCCGTTGTACGTCTCGGCCACGACTCCTCCTCAATCCATCAGCGGCAGCGCTCGCGCTGTCGCCGGTCCCTTGTGGGACCTACCAAGGGAATGCCCGGTCGGCGTCCGGCGCCGCACGAATCACCAGCGGCGCCTAGCCGGGGCCGGGCGCCGAACCCGCTCCAGCTGGTCGAGGACCACTGTCGAGAAGGCACGTTCCCCCCAACGCTGTCGAAGCCCCGGGATCTCATGCGGACCCGTAACCTTCCCCTGTCTGGGTCCGAAATCTCCGCGGGGGCTCCGTACGCCGACGACGCTAGCATCGCGAGAGGCCTGGTCAACGCGACGCACCCATGCGCGGGCGGCCATGTTCACTCGATCACCTGGCAGAATCGGGATGATTCGAACATACAGCGCTGAAGCACGCGTACCGCTTCGGACGTCTTTTCGAACCCGCTGGGCGTTATCTGCCATACGCTCCTTTAGTGCGCTTGCCCGGCGCCGGTGTCCAGGGGATACCGTGCGAGCGTGGCTCGTCAGTCGGACGAGGAACTGAGGGTGGAGGTGCGCCGCAGCCGGCGGCGCCGTCGCACCGTGTCCGCGTACCGGGAGGCGGACCGGGTGGTGGTGCTGATGCCGGCCCGCTTCAGCCGCTCCGAAGAGCAGGAGTGGGTACGCCGGATGCTGGACCGACTGGAGGCCCGGGACCGCCGCAAGAAGCGCGGCGAGGCGGACCTGCTGAGCCGGGCTCGTCAACTCGCCCGCCGGCACCTGCCCGGTCACCTGGCCGCCGCCGAGCCCGCGAGCGTGCGGTGGGTCGGCAACCAGAATGGCCGTTGGGGCTCGTGCACCCCGCTCGACCGGACCATCCGGATCTCCGAGCGGCTCCGCGGCATGCCCGACTGGGTCATCGACTACGTGCTGCTGCACGAGTGCGCGCACCTGGTGATCGCCGGTCACGGGCGGGCGTTCTGGAAGCTGCTGGAGGGTTACCCCCGCACCGAGCGCGCTCGTGGCTACCTGGAGGGGGTCGCTGCCGCTGCCGGCCTGGATCTGAGCGAAGATGACGATGTGGACGGCGAGGACGCGGCTGACGACACGCCCACCGCGAGTCAGAAGTGAGCCGCAAGCGGTGCGTGGCGGTGCTGCTGCGCGAGCCCGCATGGTCGCCGCCCGGAGTCGACCGGGACGCGTGGGCGCATGCGCTGGCCGAGGACAGCGTGGACCTGCTGGCGGCCCTCGCGGACGCCGAGGCCGAGGTCGCGATCGCCGTCGCGCCCGGTGAGGCGGCGCTCGCCGAGTCCGTGCGCTGGCCGGCGATGCCGATCCTGGCGATCGAGAAGCCGCGCCCGGCGTTGGCGATGGTCGCGGCGCACGAGCGGGGTTTCGACCAGGCGGCGGTGCTCGCCAGCGACGCGCCGGACCTGCCCGCCATGCTGATCGGCAAGCTGCTGCAGCCGCTGGATCGGCGCGGTGTCGCCGCCGCGCCCGCAGACAGTGGCGGGCTGCTGGGCCTCGCCGCGGCGCTGCCGGCGCCCGGCTGGCTGCTCCGCGCGGACCCGGACCTGGACGCGGACGGCCTCGCCGAGCTGCGCGCGGCGGCGCCGTCCACGGGCGCGGTCGCCGCCACGCCGGGTTGGCATCGCCTGCGTGATCCGGAGAGCCTGGCCCGCCTCGACGTCAACCTCGAAGGCTGGGAAGCGACCCGCGCGCTGCTCGGCGGCTGACCCGTCGATCAAGCGTCGTCTGGCTTGTCGCCCTCGTCCTTCGGCGCTTCGGCGGGGTCCTCGGCTGGCGCCTCGCCGGAGAAGTCGAGCGCGGTGAGGTCCAGCCGGCTGGCGGCGAAGCCTGTCGGATCCTCGAAGTCCTCGGCGGTCGGCAGCAGGTCCGGGTGGTCCCAGATCGCGTCCCTGCCGTCCTTGCCCCGCTCCTTTTCGACGGCCTCCCACAGCGTGGCGGCCTCCCGCAGCCGCCGGGGCCGCAGCTCCAGCCCAACCAGGGTGGCGAAGGTCTGCTCCGCGGGCCCGCCTGCCGCCCGGCGCCGGCGGAACGCCTCGGCCAGGTTCGCCATGTGCGGCAACCGGTCCCCGGCCGCGCGCCCCACCACGTGGGTCACCCAGCCTTCGATCAGCGCGAGCGCCGTCTCCAGCCGGGACAGCGCCGCGGCCTGTTGCGGGGTGTCCTCGGCGGTGAACACGCCCTCGATGTTGATCTCCTGCAGCGTCTCGGGTCGCTCCGGGTCCAGCTGGCCGATCGCCTCCTCGACCGCCTCCCGGTCCACCTTGATTCCCTTGGCGTACGTCTCCACGGCGTTGAGGACGTGGCCGCGCAGCCACGACACGTTGCCGAACAGGCGTTGGTGGGCGGCCTCGCGCAGCGCCACGTACAGGCGCACCTCGTCGTCGGGCAACTGGAGGCCTTCGCCGTACTCCCGGATATTGGCCGGAAGCAACGCGGCCGTGCCGGCCGGGGCGAGCGGGAGCCCGATGTCGCTGGTGGCGAGCACCTCCTGGGCCAGCGAGGCGAGCGCCTGGCCCAGCTGGCCGCCGAACATCGTGCCGCCCAGCGACTGCACCATCGCGGCCATCGGCCCGAACTGCGCGCGCATCTGCTCGGGCATCAGGTCGCTCATGGCGCCCACCATCTGCCCGGCCACCGGATCGCAGAGTTTGCGCCACACCTCGAGGGTGGAGGTGATCCATTCCCGGCGGGTCCACGCCTCGGCGGTGTGCACCCCGGACGGCAGCTCCGTCTCCGGGTCCAGCCAGTGGTCGGCCAGGCGCAGTGCCTCCGCGACCTCGCTTCGGTCGGCGTCGCCGGGGATCGGATCCGCGTCGGTGAGCTGATGCTCGGCGAGCTGCCGCGCGAGATCCCAGTTCACCGGGCCGGAGCTGGGGGAGGCGAACATCTGCTGCAGTTGGGCGAGGAACCGCGCCATCTGCTGCGGATCGTTCGGGTCTGGCACGCCGCCGGGCAGGGCGAAGCCGAACGGCACGTCCGTCATGACCTGATCACCACCAAGCTCACGCAATCCACCGTACGCGATGCCCGCGGCCCTCAGCCGCCCTGGCCGTTCGGCTCGCAGCGAACACCTCGGCGGCCCGGATCACCGGCGGCGGAACGGGCCCGTGCGGGCATGCAATACGCTCTGCGTTCATGCAACGTCGAGGGTGGACCGTGGCCGTGGGCGCCGTGCTGACCGGGGTGCTCACGTGGCTGGTCCTGTGGTGGGAGGTGCCGTACGTCGCCTTCGTGCCGGGTCCGACCGTGGACACCCTCGGCACCGACACCGGCAGGGACGGCGGCGACCAGATCATCCGGGTCAAGGGCGCTGACAAGACCAGCTCGAAGGGGCAGCTCCGGCTCACCACGGTCTCCGTGGTGGACCGGCCGCGGCTGATCGAGGCGCTGTGGTACTGGGTGTCCGACGACTACGCCGTGGTGCCCCGCGAGTTCGTGTACCCGCCGGACAAGACCGAGAAAGACATCGAGAACGAGAGCAAACAGCAGTTCGCCTCGTCGCAGAACAGCGCCGAGACCACTGCGCTGCGCCACCTCGGCTGCCCGGTGCGGGTGACCGTCTCCGGCTTCACCGACAAGGCCGAGCTGCGCGACAAGCTCCGTAAAGGGGATGTGTTGCAGAAGGTGGACGGGGAGGCCGTCACCTCGGTCGCCCGGCTGCAGAAGCTGCTCTCCGCCGACGCTGACCAGCCCCGCGAGCTCACGTACCGACGCGACGGCCGTAGCGCCTCGCTGACCGTCGCCCCGTCCGCCGGCAAGGAGAACCTGCTCGGCCTGGTGCTCACCCAGAAGCAGCCCTGCAGGTACGACGTCACGTTCGACCAGGACGTGCAGAAGATCGGCGGCCCCTCCGCGGGGCTGATGTTCTCGCTCGCGATTATCGACAAGGTGGATCGGGAGGATCTCACCGGCGGGCACGAGATAGCGGGGACCGGGGAAATCGACGACGACGGCGAGGTCGGCGCGATCGGCGGCGTGCCGCAGAAGCTGCTCGCCGCCAAACGCGATGGCGCCACTGTCTTCCTGACCCCGAAGCGGAACTGCGCCGAGGCCGTCGCGAACGACCCCGGTGGTCTCACTCTGGTGTCGGTCGCGACGCTCGATGACGCGTTGCGCGCGCTGGAAGATCTCCGCAAGGGGGACAAACCGACGCTCTGCCGGGCCTGACGCCCGCCGCGCGGCCGCTCGCGGACCGTTCTGACCTGTGCTGAGGCTGAGCCGGCACTGTGCGCCGGCTCACGCCGAACTAGGCTTGGCCCCTGGCGCCGGATAAGCGCCGAAGCATCTGCCTTGGGAGCGCTCCGTGGTAATGAGAACCCCGCTGCCGCGAGTCAGCCGACGTGGACGGGTCGCGGTCGGCGTCGCGGTCACGTTGGTGACCCTGTACATCCTGCT
>WHSM01000253.1 GCA_009380105.1 Micromonosporaceae bacterium | reverse complement strand
GACGCTGCATTGGCGCATCGAGAGCGGAGACGAGCGCACGGCCCCCATGCGGTCCGACGGCAAATCGTGGCAGGGCACCACCGAAACGACGCTGAAGAAGCAGACGATCGAGTGGTGGGTGTCCGCCACCACCGACGACGGCGGGAGCGGGCAGACCCGACGTCAGACAGTGACCGCTGCGACCTGCCCGCCGCCGCGCTGAGTCCGTTGGCACGGTTCTGGGCGCCTTGGCGCAGGGTCAGGTGGGGATGCGGACAATGGCTCGGGCCCGGCCGAGCACCTTCTCGCCGTCCGAACGGGCCGTCAGGTCGACCTGGAGCCGACCGTCGTCCAGGCGGCGCTTCACCACTCCGGTCACGGTGACCTCGGCGCCGGTGTCGTCGTCGGGGACCACGACGGGCCCGGCGAAGCGCACGCCGTACTCTTCGACGGCCGCCGGGTCTCCTGCCCAGTCCGTCACGACGCGGGCGGCGAGCGCCATGGTGACCATGCCGTGCGCGATCACGTTCGGCAGGCCGACGCGGGTGGCGATCCGCTCGTTCCAGTGGATGGGGTTGAAGTCGCCGGAGGCTCCCGCGTAACGGACCAGGTCGGCGCGCGTGACCCGGAACGTCTGCGTCGGGAGCTGGGCGCCGGGTTCAAGGTCGTGGGCGGCCACGTCGTGGCTCGTCATCGCCCCTCCCCGCTGTCGGCTTCGGGGGCGTCGGGCTCGGGGCGGGCGATAATCGTCGACCAGGCCGAGACGACGTGCTCGCCGTCCGCGGCGGAGATGTCGGCGCGGGTGGTGAGGAAGTCGTCGCCGGCCATCGGCCGGACGTTCTCCACGGTCACGGCGCAGGCGAGCCGGTCACCGGGCCGGATCGGGCGCGCGTACTGGAAGCGCTGCTCGCCGTGCACGATGTTGCGCAACTCGATGCCGAGCTCGGCGAGCAGAGGGAGGTTCGCCGCGAACGTGAACACGATCGGAAACGTCGGCGGGGCGATCACGTCGGGGTGGCCCAGCGCTTTCGCGGCCTCTGCGTCGCGGTATGCGGGGTTCGGGTCGCCGATCGCGTCGGCGAACTCGCGGATCTTCTCCCGGCCCACCTCGTACGGCGTGTCCGAGGCGAAGCTGTGACCCAGGTACGAGGGGTCGATCGGCATGACGTGTGAGCCCGCGGATCAGCGGGTTTCGCGGTGGCCGGTGTGCTTGCCGCAGCGCGGGCAGAACTTCTTCAGATTCATCCGGTCTGGGTCGTTGCGGCGGTTCTTCTTCGTGATGTAGTTGCGCTCCTTGCACTCCACGCAAGCCATTGTGATCTTGGGACGTACGTCGGTCGCCTTAGCCACGACGGAGCGCCTTTCTCGCTGGAATCTCTACAGACAACCTCACCAGGGTAGCCGCACTAGACAGCGGTGACCTCGCGGGGCCTATTCGGGCTCGGCGTCGCCGGGCCCTTGCGGGGGGCTCGGGGGGTCGTCCCCCCGACAAGCATTGCGAACGATCAAGTCCGCGCTCTCCGCGGACAGGGATGACCCCATCGGTAGCGGTGGCCGGACTCGAACCGGCGACACAGCGATTATGAGCCGCTTGCTCTACCACCTGAGCTACACCGCCGCAGTTACAAGTAGTCCCACTCACACCAAGCAGTCCCACTTACCACCCAAGTTGTCCTACTCGTACCAAAGCAGCCCCACTTGCACGATGCCAACAACCACCCGCAGGAGCGCAACGGCACACGAGCCGAGCGAACGCCACCCGCAAGCGGGGGGCTCGGGGGGTCGTCCCCCCGATGGCATCAGCGAGAGACGAGGCTTGCGCATTCCGCAAGCACACTTCTCCCATCTCGAGCCCCTTTACGGAATCGAACCGTAGACCTTCTCCTTACCATGGAGACGCTCTGCCGACTGAGCTAAAGGGGCAGGAGCACGTCCTATGGGACGAGCGCCGCGATAAGAGTACACGGTCTGGGCATGGAGCGCCGAGCAGGTTCCCGGAGATCCACGGCACCCAGAATCAGTGAACCGCGCGGAGCCGGCGGACCTCTCCGGCCGGGGTGGTTTCCAGCTCGGTCTGGGCCGTGAACCAGGTCTCCAGGCGTTCGTACGGCAGCGGGCGTGAGAAGAGGAAACCTTGGCCGACGTCGCAGTGCATCTCCTCCAGCAGCGACAGCGTCAGCTCGCTCTCGACCCCTTCGGCGACCACAGAGAACCCGAAGTGCCGCGAGAGGTCCACCACCGCCCGGACGATGGCCAGGTCACCAGGGTCGGTCGCCATGCCCTGCACGAACGAGCGGTCGATCTTCACCTCGTGCACGGGCAGCCGGCGCAGGTACGACAACGACGAGTACCCGGTGCCGAAGTCGTCCACCGACAGGCGCACCCCCATGTCGTGCAGCCGGCGCAGCGTCGGGAGGGGGCGCTCGGTCTCGCCGACCATGCCGTCCTCGGTGATCTCCAAGGTGAGGCGCTCTGGCGGCACGTCGTACTCCCGCAAAAGTTCTTCGATGTACTGCGGGAATTCCGGGTCGCCGAGCGTGCGCGGAGACAGGTTGACGGCGACGCCGAGCGGGCGGCCCTCGTCGTCCCACTGGCGGCAGCGGCGGAGGCCGGCGCGGAGCACCACATCGGTGAGTCGGGCCATCTGGCCGGTGTGCTCGGCAACGGTGATGAAGTCTTCGGGCGCGACTGAGCCGTGGACCTGGTGCTCCCAGCGGGCGAGGCACTCGACGCCGGCGACGCCGCGCCCGTTGATCGCGATCTTGGGCTGGAAGTAGATCTCCATCTCGCCGTTCTCCAGGCCGCGTCGCAGGTCGCCGGCGAGGCCGAGGCGGCGCACCGAGCGCGACTCCAGACCGAGGTTGAACACCCGGATCGCGGACGACGCGGAACGGGCGGCCCAGGTGGCGACATCGGCGCGTTGCAGTAGCGTCTCCGGCTCGGCGCCGTGGTCGGGATGCAGCGCGATGCCGACGGCCGTGTCGACATCGAGGGTCAGGCTGCCCAGCGAGAAGGGCTCCTGCAGCATGGCCCGCAGCTCGGCGGCGAGCGCGGTCGCGGCGTCGGCGTTGGCGATCCGCACCAGCACGCAGAACTCGTCACCGCCGACCCGTGCCACGAGAGCGCCGTCCGGGGCGGCGGCGACCAGCCGGTTGGCAACCTCGGCCAGCAGCTTGTCACCCGCCGCGTGGCCGAGGGAGTCGTTGACGTCGCGCATGCCGTCGACGTCAAAGAGCAGGACCGCCACGACCTCGCCGGGCGCGCGCACCTTCATCGCCTCATCCAGCGCGGAGATCATGCGGCGGCGGTTGGGCAACGTGGTGAGGACGTCGTGATACGCGTCGAACTGCAGCCGGTCGACGAGGCGCGAGTTCTCCACGGCGACGGCGGCGTGGGCGCCGAGCGTCTCCAGGAGCCGCACGTCATCGGCGCGGAAGCGCTCCTGGTCACCGAGCCGGTCGGCTACCTCGAGGCAGCCGATGACGGCCGAGCCGGAGCGCAGGGGAACCACGATCAGGTCTTTCACACGGGAATCACGCAGCGTGGCGCGGTCATCTTCGTCGCCCAACTTGGGGCCCACCGCGACAGTGACCCCGTCGGTCAGAGCGCGGCGGCGGAACTGGTGCGGCGTGGCAGGACGGTCGAGGAGTCCAAGGTCGTCGGCGCGCGCGGTGAGCAGGAGCTCAGGGTGCCGAGCACGCGGCGGCAGCCACAGCGTTGCGGACTCGGCATTGAGCAACTTCCGGGTACGGGTGAGCAACTCGTCCACGAACGTGCCCGCCTGCCGCGCGACGCCTACCGCGTGTGTCAGCTCATAGAGCTCGCCAAGGCGGCGCTGCTGGCGCACGAACTGTGTGTATCCGCGATAGCCGAAGACCACCGCGACCACGACCGGAATCAGCAGCAGGACGGTCCAGGCGCTGACCTCGAGCACCAACAGCACCAGAATCCCTAGCGTCGTGTTGAGCACTGCCGTGAACAGCGTCGAGATGATCGAACGGAGCGCCTCTGATCGAGCGGGCACGCCCTGCACCAGGGTGATCGCGACGAGCACCAGCAGAGCGCTGTTCGCCGCGGCGGGGACGATCGCGGCGTACGCGATCACCCACGAGACCGGTGCGGCGGCCGACGCGAGGCCTAGCCCGCTGGCAATCACGGCGGCGATCGTCGCGGCGACCGCCGCGATGCTCACGTTGAATACCGCCTTCTGCAGCGGCGAGCGACGGTACGCGTCGGCGAGCGCCGGGCCGATACTGCGGGCGATCAACAACGTGAGGGGATCGATGTAGAAGAGCGCCACGACGAACGGGATCTCGGCGAACGAGATCGTGTACGCCTGACGTTGAATGTCGATCTTCAAGCGTGTGGCGCTCGCGAGGAAGAAGAAGCCCGAGAAGATCGCGACGCGCCATGGTGCTTCAATCAGCGGCCGCCAAGACCACCAGCCTTGCGCGGTGAATATCAGCACGACACCGAGGCCAAGCGCCGCGATCAGCAGCCAGACGTAGTACTCGCCAGAGCGAGGTTGTGGTGATTGGCCGCCGTCCAGCCGTCGCGTAGCGTTACGCGCTGCCGTCACCAAAGATACCCCCGACGCCTACTGCGGCCTAGCCCCGAGCCGCAGACAACTGACGACCGGTCAGCCCCACTCGGGGTCCACTTGGGTGGCGGCGCCCGACTCCGTGACCGCCGCGCTCTCTGGCGCATCGGCGGCAGACGCCATCGCCTGGGTGCCGAAGAGGATCCCCAGCGCGATCCCGACCGCCAGCAACACACGCCCTGCGAGGGCACCGATGTTGCGAGGGTTCATAACGCTGACTCCGAGTAAGTAGGAACGAACACAGGTCTCCCCCAGACCACTGATCGTGCCACAGCGGATGGACCGGGGAAAGCCGAACCGCGTGTCGCTGACAGTGATCCCGACCGAGTCGTCATATTAACACCTGATTCAGTAACTAATTCCGGTGAGTGTAGGTCGCGCATCTGATACCGACATGTCCGGACCTCAGACCCTGCATCGATCACCCAGCATCACCGATCACCATCCCGATCACTGCGCGAGCCGACGTCGCACCTCCCCGGGTCTTCAGGTACGCCGCGACGTCGGCGTACCGCTCGGACTGGTTGGCGAACTCGACGGCATTGACGTCGAACGAACCTTCACCGACAAGGCATCCGGCAAGGACACCGCCCGACCGAAATTCGACGAGATGCTCGCGTTCATCCGCGACGGCGACACCGTCATCGTGGACTCCATGGACCGGCTCGCCCGCAACCTCGACGCCCGGGGCGGCCGTCGGCGATTGACTGCCGGCAAGTGTTTTAGCTGGTCACTGGGCATCTTTGTATATACACTTGCTCTCATGGCGAAGACGAATACGGAGGCCCGCAAGACTTCACAGAGTGCCGGGCGCACCAAGACCCCGGCCCGCAAGACTTCCGCGGCGCGGTCCACGGTCACCAAGGCCGCGGCCCGCAAGGTGCCCGCTGCGCGCATGGCTGCGACCCCCAGGGCGGCGGCCAGGAAGACGTCGCCACGCGCCGTGCGCGTGCCTGACCGACTGTGGGAGCAGGCCAAGGAGGCGGCCGAACAGCGCGGCGAGAACGTCTCCCAGGTCATCAAGCGCGCCCTGCTCCGCTACGTCCGTGACACCGAGAGGCGCCAGGCCGCCCTGGAGCGCTTCGACCGCGTCAGGGGGAGCATCCCGCCGGGGCAGCGGCTTCCGGAGGACGAGGCGCTGCGCCTGGCCGGTGAGGAGAAGGCCGCGATGCGCGCCGAGCGCGACCAGGCGCAGGCGGGCTGAGTGGCGCTCCGGATCGTCGTAGACCCGAACGTCTGGATAGCGGCGCTGATCACCGACAAGGACGACGCCGCGACCGTGCTCGTGGCGCGCGCCGTGCTGGCCGGCGATGTGACCGCCGTGGTCAGCCCCCATCTGCTGGCCGAGCTCGCGAGCGTGCTCGCGCGCCCGAAGCTCCGACGCTGGATCACGCCCGAAGACGCCGCGGCGCTGGTATCCGACCTGACCGCGATCGGCGAGCCGCACGCGGACCCCGCCGACCCGCCGGCCCGGTGCCGTGATCCGAAAGACGACTACCTGGTGGCGCTGGCCGAGGCGGCCGGCGCGCTGCTGGTCACCGGGGACGGCGACCTGCTGGAGATGGAAGGGCCGAAGCCGCCGACCGTGACACCGCGCGGTCTGCTGGAGCTGCTGCGGCCGTAGCCCCCGTTAGAGATCGCGCGCCGCGCCGCGACGACGGCCGCCCAACCACATCAGCACAGCGCTCGAACAACTCGGGTCGGAGCAGGCCCGCCGTCCGCCCCGGTAGGGTCTACGCCAAGTGCATCGCGGGCCAGGAGAAGGTGGCGATGCGCCGCATCGAGGCCGCGATGCAGGACGAGTCAGACGAGCCGCAGGAGGACCAGCCGGGGTTTCCCGGTCGTTCCCGTGCAGTCGGACTGCACGACAACGGCCCTTGACCGGTATTTGTGCTGGTCAGGGGCCGTTTATGCTGGTGGTGGCGGGTACTGGATTCGAACCAGTGTAGGCGTAGCCGACGGTTTTACAG
>WHSM01000561.1 GCA_009380105.1 Micromonosporaceae bacterium | reverse complement strand
GTGGTCGGAGACCCCCCATTAGGCCTGCAGCCGCTGACGGCGCTCCCGCGGCGGCTCCGGCAGCGCGGCCTTCAGCTCCGCCACCCACGCCGGGTCCGGGGCGATCGGGACCAGGTCCGGCTCCGGGAAGTACCGGTAGTCGGTGGCGGTCTCCTTGCTCCGCCCGGGCACGGTGTGCCCGGCGTCCTCGCGACCGTGCTCTCCGCTTCCACTCGCACGCTCGCGGAAGTGCCGGGTCTCCTGGGTGATCGTCCCGCCCGCGTCCAAAACTGCCGCCTGCCGCAGCATCTCGCTCTGGACGGCGCGCTCCACGCTCCGTAGCGAGTTCACGTTCTTGGTTTCGGTACGGGTGCCCCACTCCTCGCCCGGCCGGTTCAGCGAGGTGTTGACGTCGCAGCGCATCGAGCCCTGCTCCATCCGCACGTCGGAGACGCCCAGCGACTTGACGATCTCCCGCAACTCGGTGACGTACGCCCGCGCCACGTGCGGCGCCAGCTCGCCCGTGCCGGGGATCGGGTTGGTGACGATCTCGACGAGAGGGATTCCGGCGCGGTTGTAGTCGACCAGGGACTCGGTGGCGCCGTGGATTCGGCCCGTCGCGCCCCCGATGTGCAGCGTCTTGCCGGTGTCCTCCTCCAGGTGCACCCGCTCGATGCCCACGCGCACTGTCTGGCCGTCCAGATCCACATCCAGGTAGCCGTCGACGCAGAGCGGCTCGTCGTACTGGCTGATCTGGAAGTTCTTCGGCATGTCCGGGTAGAAGTAGTTCTTCCGCGCGAACCGGCACCACTCCGCGATGTCGCAGCGCAGCGCCAGGCCGATCTGGATGGTCGCCTCGATCGCGGCCCGGTTCGCCACGGGCAGGCTGCCGGGCAGGCCCAGGCACACCGGGCAGACCTGGGTGTTCGGCTCGGCGCCGAAGTCGGTGCGGCAGCCGCAGAACATCTTGGTGCGGGTGCCCAGCTCGACGTGCACCTCCAGGCCGATCACCGGCTCGTACCGGGCGATGACGTCGTCGTAGCCGGGCAGGGCGAGCGTGCTCATGCTGGTTCCTCTACTTCCCCGACGCGTAGTGCAGGATCACGTTGTGCACGTGGCGGGTCTTGTCCACCCCGCGCAGCTCCACCTCGTACGTGTGCTGGCCCACGTGGATCGCGATGTTGCCGGTGCTGAAGAAGCTGCCGGCCCACGACTTGTTGCTGACCACCGAGACCGCGGTCACCTTCGAGTACGGGACCGAGGTGATCGCGACCCGCTTGCCGACAAACGACTTGTCCTGCAGGACCACCCGGCGGTCGGTCAGCCCGATGAACCCGGTGCCCACGCCGACCGCGTCGTACACCGCGATCACCTGCTCGCCCTGCAGCAGGCCGGAGGTGACCTGGTTGAGCTGATCCTTCTTGTCGTACCTGGGTTCGTCGGCCATCACAGCTCCGGAGGGGTGAGCGGGCTCGCAGTGGACTCCAGGGCCGCGGCGATCCGGTACATCCGGTCGTCGGCCATCGTCGGCGCCATCACCTGCAATCCCACCGGCAGGCCGTCGGACAGGCCGCACGGCACGGAGATCGCCGGGCCGCCGTACAGGTTCGACGGGATGGTGAACAGGTCCGCCAGATACATCTGGTACGGGTCGGAGGTCCGCGCCCCCAGCTCGAACGCCGTGAACGGCGTGGTCGGCGAGATCAGCACGTCCACGTGGTCGAAGGCCTTCTGGAAGTCGCGGCTGATCAGGGTGCGCACCTTCTGGGCCTGGCCGTAGTAGGCGTCGTAGTAGCCGGACGAGAGCGCGTACGTGCCGATCATGATCCGCCGCTTCACCTCGGGGCCGAATCCGGCCTCGCGGGTGGCGGACATGACCTCTTCCAGGGCGCGGATGCCGTCGTCGCCGACCCTAAGCCCGTACCGGACGCCGTCGAACCGGGCCAGGTTGGACGAGCACTCGCTCGGCGCGATCAGGTAGTACGCGGGAAGCGCGTACTCGAAGTGAGGGCAGGACACCTCGACCACCTCGGCGCCAAGCTTGGTCAGCCGCTCCACGCCGTCGGCGAACGCCGCCGTCACGCCGGGCTCGGCGCCGTCGCCGGCGAACTCCTTCACCAGGCCGATCTTCACGCCGTGCAGGTCTCCGGCGGCGCCCTGCCGGGCCGCCTCGGCCACCGGCGGAACCGGCTGCGGGATGCTGGTCGAGTCCATCGGGTCGTGCCCGGCGATCACCTCGTGCAGC
>WHSM01000050.1 GCA_009380105.1 Micromonosporaceae bacterium | reverse complement strand
GCGATGCCCGACGAGTCGGCCGGGTCGCCGGACCCGAACCCCTGGGACTCGACAGACGTCCGCGACGACCCGAACCGCCCGCCATTGGGACAGATCCGTCTGGAGGATCCCCGGCGCGTTCACATCTTCGACGGCGACGAGACCGGCGGCGGCCACCGCTCTGGCCGCGGCAATTACGGTAAGACGGAATTCCCTGCGGACTGGTACGACGAGACAGATCAGGGCGGGCCGGACGGGCCTGCGGTCCGGCGCATCCTGGACATCGTCCGCCATCCCGATTCGGTGAGAATGCAGACCGCCGGCTCGTGGGCGGGCACCTGGCTCGTCCAGGGCGAGCGGGACGGCGTGACTGTCACGGCCTCGGTGACCCAGGACGGCCAGATCCTCGGGGCGTACCCGGAACCGGGTGGCCGAGGCGTCAAACTGAACGATCCCTATCTGCCGCCTCCAGAGAGCCGGAACCTCAGCAACAAGCGGAAGAACGCGATCTGGCGGAACCGGCGGCACGACTCGGACGCTCAGGACGACCAGAACTTCCCAGAGGGCTGGGGCGCCGCGCAGATCGCCGAGGCGGTCAACGCGATCGCCCGCGATCCGGAACGGTTGATCCCGCATCAGCCGCGTCTCGGTGAGTGGTTGTTGACCGGCACGTACAACGGCGTGGCGATCACCATGCGCATGGTGCAGGATTCCAACGCCGAGGCCGGTCACATCATGGATGCTTGGCAGGGCTCGCCGGACGTGGAGGAGGATCCCGATCACGATGCGCCTGACCGAACAACAGGTCGCGATGAGGATGGCGACGTTTCCCGAGCAATTCGCGGACCGGCTGCCGGCGGCGGATCTCCAGGAAGTGATCAGCTTTCGGAACGTGGGGGAGTGGGCGGTGTCGGTGTCAGCCCTGATCGCGGCGCTTCACCGGACTCGGACGACGATCTCCAGTCGGGAAGCCCGATCCCTGCGGGACTTGATGGAGACCTTTCAGCCGGCTCTCAGCCAGACGGACATCGGGGCAGGCAACCTGCGGGTCACCAGTCGCTTGTTGACGGAGTTGACCGTGACGCCGAGTCTGACCGAGCCGGAGTTGATCGATCGACTCAGGGCGATTCCGGAGCGGTTCAGGGGCCGGTTGTCGCCGGAGGAGATCGAGTTGCTGACGGTGCGCCCGGACGAGGAGGAAGCAGGGGTCTGGTTCGAGGTGGCGTACGAGCTGATGGACACGTTGGGTCGACGTCGGACGCCGATCTCGACCCAGGAGCGGACGGATCTCTCGATGATTCTGGACGCGCTGGATCTGCCACGCCAGAAGCTCAGGGACCTGCCGGTGGCCTGACCCAGGAGCGCGCCGACGTTCGGGAGTCCGCACGAGCGCGCCCCGGCCAGCACGGCCCGTACCATCTGCTGCTCACCGCCAGCCAGGCCGCCGCTGTCAGTGAGTCCGGCCAGCTGGTGGGTCAGCCCTCTGCGGTGTTCGGGCCCGAGCCGGCGGTGAGGGCATGGAAGGGACCGCTGCCCGACGGCGCGTTCGGGGTTGAGTTCTACACGGACGTTCCGCCGGACGAAGACTCCACCGGGGGTCCGGTGCGGTGGTCCGGCGATCGGCAAGGCATCGACCGCGATGGCGATCGCGTCTCCATGGCCGTCCGGGTTGCCAGGGACACCCACATCGCCGCAGACCCTCAGCAGAGCGTCGCAGAGCAATCTGCGGTGGGGCCGTCCGGTCCCTCGGTGTCGCCGGTCTCGGGGCTGCGATCGAAGCTGGAGCTTGCTCAGCCGAACGTCGATCATCAGCCTGCCCGGGGGCGCGGCGGGACCACGGGTCAGCAGCCGTCGGCGCCCCCCGACGACGGTCGCCACACACCGCCATCGGTTATCAGCGACGCGGCCGCCGACGCGGCACGGCAGGATGCGGAAAGGCAACAGCGCGAGCGGTTGGAGCGCGCGGTACGGCATGTGATCGACCTCGGCGATCGAGTGATCGCGAATGACACAACGGATCACAATTTCAGGCGGGCTGCCGAGACACCCGCCCTGGACAATGCGTTGTGGCTCTTTGGTCACGGCACGCCTAACTCCATTGTCTTTGGTGAGGATCTGCTGACGGCTGCCGAGGTTGCCGTCGTTATCCGGGGCTCGAAGGCTTGGCGGCGTCACACCCAGGCATTGGAGCACTGGCAGGCGCAGGATCCGCGTTGGCGTGGCGTCGCGCCTGAACCACCCCGAGTCATCCTCCACTCCTGCTGGACAGGTTCGGCGGACTATTTCCGGGAGCTGGCCAGCCATCTCGGGACCACCGTTGAAGCGCCGACAGGGCCGTCGGTGCTGGAGAACGGGGGCCGAGGGTGGTTGGTGTCGGGCTTCGCGCAGATGGCCGACGGCACCTCAGCATTCGACTTGTCTCAAGCCGGAAAGTGGATGAAGGCCGATCCGGACGGCCGGGTCCAGGATTCGACACTGGCGGCGGATCTTCAGCGGGCTTGGATGGCGGAGACGGCCGCAGGCGCACGCTACGGTCTGGCCCGCGACCCGATCTCCTCGGATCTGGTCGCTCGACTGGTGTCGAGCTACTCCGATCTCGTCAACGTCACGTCTCGGATCGCCAACTACGCCAAGCAGTATCCACAACAGGTGGACCAGCTCAACTTCTGGGTACGACACCTCGATCGACACTACGGCGCTCTTGAGTTGGCGTTGAAGCAGGGCACGTTGACGCTGGACACGTTCCGCGACTTCAGTCGTGTGGTCGCGGCGTACCACGACGCGATGAATGTCGCCGCTACCGCACCCGGCGTGGTTCAGGTGAACGGGTTCGTGTCCTCGCCTCCGCAACAGACCCCGCAGGGGGAGCGCCGCGACACCGCACGTGTCAGCGTCATCGCGGATGCGGGCAGACGGTGGGTGGTCAGTGAAACCCGCGACTTCAGCAGGATGGAGAGCGTCGACCAGGCGAAGGCCGCCGCACGGACCTTGATCGCGATCGCAGGCGCGAATCCCGCATTCCACGTCAACGGCCAGCCGCCGCGCATCGAATGGCGTTTCCCCCACGGTGTCGACGAATCGGTCGCCGCTGCACTGGAGGGGATAGGCGTCACCGTCGTTGGTCAGCGCCTGGCGAGTGCTCCCTCGCTTCAGGGGGCGCAGCCAGTGACCGACGCCCCCCGGCCCCCGCTGGCGGCTGACATGGTCGTGGAAGAGCAGAGCCTGCGGACCGCTCCGGGTGAGCTCAATGTGCGTCTCCGCTCCATCAGTCGACAGATCCATGACCGCGGAGATCTGATTCGCATGATGGGCACGGACGTGGCGGCGCCGCCTTCGCGCGAGCTTCCGGCGCCTCCAGGGCACGTGCTGGTGGAGGTGCATGGCGATGGGCGCTTCGTGACCGTCCCGGATGGACGCCTCACGGATCGGGAGTTTGCCGACCTGATCCGCAATGGAAAAGCCTGGCGGGTCTATCAGCGGGCGTTCACCCAATGGCTCGCGGCTCCCGACGGCTTACGCGGAGCGCGTCCCACGCCGCCAACCATCGTGCTGCTGTCGCCCAACGCCAGCCGAGGGCTGGCACAGGCCCTGAGCGCGGAATTGCAGGCTCCGGTGATCGCGCCCGACGCCATGGTGTGGAACGAGGGTGGCGTGGTCCGCGTGGGCCATCCGGCGCAGTTCCCCGGCGGTATGACACGCGACCCCTCTCAGCCAGCCGCGTGGTGGCTCCTCCGGCCAGACGGCGCGGTGCGGGAGTCGGATATCGGCGACTACTTCGAGCGTGCCCAGCTGCGCCGCGCGATGAGCACGGCGCCGCTCGACACACCGGCGCCGGTGGTCGACATGGTGCAGACCCTTCACCGGATCGCCCACGTCCAGGCAGACCTGGCACGTCTGCGTTCCCGGCACCCACATCTGCAAGGGCTTGCCATCCTCCAGAGCCAGCTGGCGACCAACGCGCAATTCATCGAGGGCAATCTGCGGCGAGGGGCCGACCGTCTCATGCCTGCCATCCCGCAGACGGTCGAGAGGATCGCGTACCAAGCTGGCCAGCTTGCCCGGGCGGTCAACGTTCGGGCGGTGAACATGGCCGTCAACACGACGCTTCCTGACGGCTCGCCCTATAGCGGAACAGTTCACATCGTCGACGACGAAGGCCGCCGGTGGGTCACAGTCGCCGACGACGGCACGGCGCCTACCGGCAGTCCGGCGGCGGAGAATCTAGTGTCGCGGGTCTACCACCAGATGCTGGCGGTCGCGGGGGACACCGCGTTCCAGGACGTCGACGGCAGGGCGCCTGTCCTGCAGTGGCATTTTCCCGGAGGAGTTGGCCCGCGACTCGCGCAGCGGATCGAGCAACTGGTCGCCCACGACCCGCGCACGTTGCAGGCGGTGAGGGTTCGAGTGATCGGCCGTCGGGTCTTCCCGGCTGTGCCGCCGGCGCCCGCTGTGGGGCGAGCGGCGGTGGTTGGTCCCCCCGATCTGCCCGGCGGGCATGCGACGCAGGACGCTGACCGGGACACGCTGCGCCTTCGGCGCACCCGCCAGGCCGAGCTGGAGGAGTCCTCGGCAGAGCAGGACCGGTTCGTCCGCACCCCGAACCCGAGCACGCCCCGGATCTTCCCGAAGGACGTGCGCGACAAGCTGGACCTGCACTTCACGCCGCGCCAGGCGTCCGAGGTCGAGGTCGATCAGCCCGACGCTCCGGCGGACACCCATCCGCTGGTGGAGCCGGCCGCCGCGGCGGACGTCGACACCCAGTTGGACAGTGATCGCCGGGAGCATCTCGCCAAGCGTGAAGCGGCGAGGGACTCGGCTCAGGCCGGGTACCAGAGCGGCGGCCTGCGCCGGCTGCTTCCCGGCTCCGGGCGCCGCGCCGTCCAGATGCAGATCAAGGGCGCCCTCGCGGAGCTGGAGGTCATCGCCGCGGACCTCGGAACGCTGACCGGGCGCGGTCAACCGGTCGGCGTCTCGGCTGATCGCGCTGCCGAGGCGGAGCGAGCGGCGTGGCTGCGGGACCAGGCCGACGACGTGGTGGCGCGCCTGCGGTCAGGCGGGCTGGCCCGCCTCAGCGGTCGTGAGCGGGATCAGTTCCTGGAACAGAACCTGTCCGCGCCCGCACGCGGCCTGGTGCACGAGCTGACGTACCTGCAGAACATCAGGCTGATGCGCGAGCCGTTGGCGGAGGAGCTTGCCGAGGAGCACCAGCGCGACCTGCCGGACGGCGAGTTCCAGGCGGCCAACGACGACATCGGCCCGGTGTCGACCGGCCCTGCGTCGGTCCCGGGAAACACCCCGGTCGCGGGGCGGCGGTGGCACCCGACCGCGGTGAGTCGGGTGTACGGCGGGCGCGGCGGGCTCCGGCCGCCGTTGGCCGACCACGAGCAGCGGCCCGCGGACCTGTTGCGACAGCACGACGGCGTCTACTTCACGCCGAACGATCCGCGCGAAGTGGTCGGACTGGTCAACGTGCCCGGCCCGGACAACGACCCGACGCGCGGAAACAACGACGTCGACGCGACCATGGCGCTGCACGACACCATGCGCGGCAGGCCGGCGGGCGCCGCGCCGCGCACGTTCGACGGCTTCGCTGACGGCGACGTGCGCCAGCCGCTCGGCCGGGAGCTGGGTGGCGAGGGCCGGGTCGAGGACCGGGGAGTGCGGCTCCAGCGACCGGCCCCGGTCCTCGACGACGCGTACGCCGCCGTCGACCGCGCGTTGCGGGCGGCGGGCCCCGGGTCGTTCGCGTACGTGGTGACGCACCGGGAAGGCGCCGAGCCGCGGATGACCGGCGCGTACTACGACGGCGCCGAGGTGCTGCACCTCGACGCGGTGACCGGCGAGTGGAGCAACGAGCCGATCGGCGGGTCCAGAGCCGTGGCGGTCGACGCCGCGGTGGTGGACCGCGACGACGCACCGGTTCCGTTCGCGGACGCGCCGCTCAGCCAGCTCAGCTCCCGGTCGCCGACGCCGGACTATCTTGATGCTCTGCCGGCCGCAGAGCGCCAGGCGTGGCTGGATCTGGCCCGCAGGGTCCAGGACGACGAGCACCGCAACCTGGACGTGTTGACGACCACGACGTGGCCGCCGGAGGCAGCCGCGCTGCATGCCGACCTCAAGGATCTCCGGGCGCGGCTGGAGCTGCGCGTGCTCGCGGAGATCATCAGTGATCCGGCTGAGCTGCTGCGGGCGCTGCGGAGCCTGGAGCAGGTCGCCAGGTGGCACAACATGTCGCTGGAGCAGCTGCTCGCGGAGATGTGGAGCCAGGAACTGGGCGCCGTGACGCCGGCGGACCAGCGCGTGGAAGCGCCCCAGCAGTTCGACCCGGCGGGGGAGCTGACCCCGGAGCGGCTGGCGCGGCTGCGGCGTGCGAGCACCGAGCGCGTGACACAGTACGTCGCCAACCACGCCAAGGGCCAGGTGCGCGCGGAGCTGTGGCGGGCGGACCCGCGCCTGTGGGCGATGCTCAACTCCGACTACGGCCACCTGCACCAGTCGTACGACCCGTACGTGCGTGCGGTCGAGGCGGAGTTGGGCGCAGAGCCGTCCCGGCTGGACGTCGCTGCCCCATACGGCAAGCCGCGGGGCCTGCGTGCGGTGCCGCAGCAGCACATCGACCAACTCCGGGAGGCGGTGCGCAAGGCGAAGGGCGACCGTCCCAGTCCTGACGTCCTCGCCCGGCACGGTGACCCGGAAGGAGCGGCCGGCGCGTACGAGCGGTTCCTGGCGCACGTGTCCACATACCTGCACGGCGACCCGAGGCCGGCGGCGCCCACCACGATCGACGGGTTCGTCGATGGCGACATCACTCGGCCGTACGGCGAAGAGCTCGACGCCGCCGGGAGGACGCAGGACGAGACCGGCGCCCCGATCCTGTCGGTTGTGCGGGGCCTGCTGTCGGGGTCTGACGGTCGCGAGCTCGCGGCGAACCGGGGCGAGGTCGCGCGCGCGCACCAGCAGATCGAGGAGGTCTTGCGACAGGCCGGGCACGGCTCCATGGCGCTGGTGCTTCCGAGCTCGCCGGACGACCCGAACGCCGACCGTCGCGGCTTCACCGCTGTCAACCACGAAGGCACGATCACATACATCTCCGGCACGTCGAAGAAGGTCCTCGACAAGCCGCCGTACCCAGGCCTGGTCGACAACGTCGACGTGCTCGTCCTCGACGGCGCCGGCGAGCCGGTGACCGCCCAGGACGGGCTGTGGTCCGCATCGCCGCCGCTGGGTCAGCTGGCCGCCCGTCCGCCAGCGACGGGCCACGTGCGCGCGCTGAGCGCCGAGGATCAGTTCGCGTGGATCGACCAGGCCCTGGACGCCTGGAGCAGCGGTCCGGACACGCCGGCCGGGCTCTCCGCGGAGCTGGAGCGGATCCACCGAGGGCTGTCCGACCGGCGGGCCCAGGCGCAGTTCCACGCGCTCTACGACGCTGTGAGCCGCGACTCCGCGCGGCTGGAGCGCGCGCTGGACAGCGAAGCGGCCCGCGCGGTCGCCCAGGGCCGATCGCTGGAAGATCGCCTGGTCGACCAGTGGGCGGCGCAGCTGGGCGGGTTGTTGCGCCGCGACGGCGTGCCGACCCTGGAATCGGCGAGGTCGGCCCTCGTGGCTCCGGACCTCGACGTGATCCGCGGCGCCCGCTCCGAGGCGGACCAGAGCGGCGTCATGCACGTGAGCGACAGCGGGCTCGCCCGAGTGGCGGCCGTCGCGCCAGCGCTCGCCGCGGCGCTGTCGCACTTCAGCCTGCCGCTCGTCGGCGGGCGGGTCGACCTCACCCCGTACCAGCCGGCGGCGGCAGCCGACTTCGCTCACCGCCTGTCCCCGAGCCGGCCGCGGACGCCCGGCACGGAGCACCGCGAGTGGCGGCAGTTGCAGCACGACCGCGAGCAGGCGCGGCGCGCGTTCCGCCGTGCCTATCAGGCGCGGCCCGCGCTCCTGGAGTTGCTGGAGACCCACGAGTTCTACTACGCGCCCGACGGCGGTCGCATGGTGCTGGCGCACCGGGACCTGGCTGAGGCGCTGGGCGAGTCCGTGTCGCGGGAGGATCCGCTCCATGTCGACGGCCCGTACGTCAGCGGGCCGGACCACCTGCCGGAGCCGGCCGAGCTGATCGACGATCCGGCGCTGCCAGCGGGCTTCCAGTACCAGGGAGGTTTCACCGGCACGGCGCCCGAGCTGTTCGACGAGACTCTGCTGACGGAGACCGACGGCTCCGGCATGGTGAGCCAGGTCGTGCACCGGATCCTGCAGGCGCTGGGCCGACTGCAACCCGAGCGTCTGCGTGCCCTCGGCGAGCGCAACGTCTTCGGCAACTACCAGATCAGGCTGCACCGGACGTCCCCGTCGTCGCTGCGGGGTTGGGCCCGGGGACAGGCGAGGCCCCGGATCGCGCGGCCCATCGGGCGGGTGTCCATGGAGCTCACCGCGAGGCTCCCGCTGAGCGACTCGACCCGGCCCGGCCGGGCGCCGGTCTGGATGCGGATGCTGGAGAAGGCGCTTGCCGGCGTGGACCAGGCGCCCGAGCCGCTCACCGGGGCCGAGGCGGCGCAGACCCGCTCGATCGCGCCGGGCCGCGGCTATTCCCGCCTGACCCGGACGATGACCGACTTCGAGCTCGCCGAGACGCTGGTCCGGCTCACGGGCATGGCCGCGGAGATCACGGCTCCGCGCGGAACGGACCAGGACGCGTCGCGACTGCTGGCCGAGTTGGCCCGCCATCGCCTGCCGGTGCTGGCGCGGCTCGGCCACGAGCTGGTGGACGGCTCGTACTTCGTGGCGGCGATCCCGGAGATCCACGGCGACCAGGTGCGGGTGCGGACCGACGTTCCCCGGGGCGCCCGACGCGGCGTGGTGATGGCCGAGGAACTGCTGAGCGTCGAAGAGTTCCTCGACGCGGTGGTGGGCGGCCTGGTCCACATCGACCCGGCCGAGGCCCGGAATACCCCGGAACGCCGCGGACCCCGCATCACGGCGACCGAGGCGAAGGGCACCCGGTTCCGCAAGACGCGCGCCACGCCGGCCCCGGTGACTGTCGAGGAAGGCGGATACCGGGCGTTGCGGGAGGCGCAGCTCAGCGGCCTGATCCGGGATGCCCGCGGCAGCGATCAACCGACACCGCCGCCGGAGTACGACGGCGCGAAACCCGCCGACGGCCGGGTGCTGATCACGCCGCATCAGGGCGAGCCCTTCTGGGTGCGGATCGTGTCCGTGGAGCTGGAGCAGGTGGAGCGGGACGGCGAGCTGGTCGACGTTCTGGCGGAGACCTTCCCGCCCGCCGAGACGATTCCGGACGCCGTTCGGGGCCGGCACGCCGACGGTGTGGTCACGATCGCGGTCGACCCGCGGGTGCCGGACAGCGAGATCGACGCGGCCGTGGCGCACGAGATCGCCGAGGTGATCGCGGAGCGTCGAAGCAGGCTGCGCCGGCTCAGGCGGATGGTCAGTCACCGTCCCGACAAGCACCTGCTGTCCCCGGACGGCGCCGGGCAGGAGCGGAAGTCCCCGGAGGACGAGGGGCGGCTCGCGCAACTGCGCACGCTCGGACACAAGCTCACCACGGAGACCGATCCCGCCCAGATCGCGGCGCTGGAGCGCGACCTCGCCCGCTGGGTGCGGGCTCTCGGTCTGGACGAGGCGAGCCCGGGTTTCCAGCGGCGTCGCGAGGCTGTCCGGGCGGATCTGCCGGCGTACGCCATGGACCTGATCGCCCGGTTCGGCCAGGTTCGCCCCGACGCGGCGTCGCTTGAGCGCACCCTGATGAGGACGCTCGGCGTCAAGATCAACAGCGTGGCCGCGGCCGAGTCGCCGCACGGCGCCGAGTTGCTCGTCGAAGGTCTCGACGGCGACCTGGTTCACCTGCTGGTGACCAGCGGAGCGGCGTACGGCCAGACGGACGCCCGGATCGCCGCCAGCGGGGCCCAGGAGGACAGCCGGCTCGCCGACCGGTACGTCATCCGGATTCCGCAGGGGTTCGACGACGCTGGGGTGGACGCCGCGATCGCCGAGCAGATCGAGCGGGTGCTGGCCCACCGTCGCGACGGCGCGCCGCTGAACCCGGCGACGGACCCGTGGGCAACGGTGCACCCCCACCACTTCCCGAGCGACGACGCCGATCCCGCGAGCCAGCGCATGGCCGCCGAGCAGGCGTCGGTCGCCGGGAACGAGATCGCGGAGATACGCGAGGGCGGCCAGCTGGTTTGGGGTTCGGCCGAAGCGGTCTTCGCCGCGATCACCACGTGGCGCCAGGCGTTCGCGATCGAGAACGCGTTCCTCGACCCGACCGGCCCGAATCCGTACCTCACCTTCAACGCGGACCCGGTCGCGAACCTGCCGGTGGATCCGCTGCGGCCATCGCCACGGCGTGACGGTGTGCGGAAGCTCGCGGAGCTGCTGGGGACGCACCGAGACGTCCAGCCGGGCACGACGCGGCACCGGGAGGCGATGCAAGCGTTCGGGGACGCCGCCCAGATGCTCCTGCAGCGGCCCGCGCCGGATGGCCGTGAGGACGTGGTGCGGACCCTGCTGGTCGCCGTGCACACCGAGGTGTTCGGCTATCCGCCGAGCCTGCCCGCGGACATGGGTCAACAGACCCGGGTCAACAGGAAGGAATTCCCGGCCTGGCTCGGCGGACGGCTGGCGACCCGGCCGGAGATGACCGCTTCGGTACGCGCGGAGCACGCCTTGCGCGCCGCGATGCCGGAGTTGGAGCGGCTCGGCGTCGACCTGTCCGAGCTGCTGCCGCCAGAGACCCGCGTGGCGACCAACCCCGGCTGGACCGCGCTGGTCGACGTCATCGACAACCTTCATTTCAGGCAGAAGGACGCGGCGAGGCTGCTCGCGGCCGCGATCAGGTTCGTGGTCGACCACGGCGCCGTCGACCAGGACAGCGCCGGGACCCGCACAGTGCGCCTGGCGGAGCTTGCGGGGCTGGTGGGCCACTTCCACGCGGCTTTCCAGAGCCACGTCGAGAGATTGAAGTACCGCTTCAAGAGCCCCAACTCGCTCTGGGCGATGAGCAAGCGGGCGGCGAGGGCGCTGGCGGCCGGGCAGGCGACGGACACCGGATCCGAGTTCTACCGTGAGGCCGGAAGGGCTCTGGAGCACGATCGGAGAGCGGCGGCGGCCTCCGGCCGCGGAGCGGTGACGATTCAGGTGACCGGGCGGGAACGCCGCGACGCGCTGCGGAGTCTGCTGCGACCGCATCTGGACTCGCTGGGCTTCGCGTCGCCGACCGCTGCCGCGTACCAGTCCGCCAGGGCCGACAGCGGCGTCTATCCATTGATGGCGAGGGCTGTTCCGAGGGGCCTCCGGAACCGCGTCGATCTCTTCCACGACGCGCTCGGCGCCACGCTGCGCGACCCGGACCGAACGACCATCGACCGGCGTCCAGACGGCCGGGTCGAGATCGTCTCGCGGCGGGTGGCGCACGACCAGAACGGCAATCTGGTGAGGCGGCGCGGCGTGCCGGTCGGGTACACGGCCACCGTGGTGCTCTGGCCCGATGGCGCCGAGATGACAGCCACCGTCGAGTCGTTCCGCGCCGGGCCGGACCCGGAGCTGGAGGGTTGGGCTCACGCGCGTACGACCCGTGAGCAGGTGTTGGAAGCGGTCACGAAGATCGATCCCAGCGTCGCGGTCGAGGTCGAGGCGGAGACTGTCTTCCCGGCGCTGGACAAGCCGAACACGGTGATCGTCAAGCCGTTCAGCGAGGACTCGTTCGAGGCGACGATCGACTATGACCCGGTCAGCGGGAAGTTGACCGCCGAGGCCGACGGGAAACGGGCGCAGGCTGTCGTCGACGCTGCGCGCAACACCTCGCCCGAGCGGCTGGCCCGTGAGGTCGAGTCCGCGCTCGCCGACGCGATCGCGCAGTTGCAGGCGGAGCGGCTGGGGGCGCCGAAGGCCGAGTTCCGGCAGCAGAACGTGCTACGCGAGGGCCCGCTGGGCAAGCGGCAGCGGGAGCAGCTCGCTCAGAACGACGCCGGGCAGGCGTTGCCGCGGTCGTTCTTCACCACCGCCGACCACGGACGTCAGACCCGGATCCGGGTCGACGACCGGCACGCGCGCACCGCCGCCACCGTCAGGGAGCGGGCGTACCACCGGCTCAAGGTCATTCACGGTCTGCGGCACGCCGGGCTGGCAAACGGCCAGGAGGACGCGGGCAAGCGCCGTCAAGGGCTCGACGCGGCGATGCGGGCGATCGTGGAGCAGTACGGCGACGCGAAACCGTCCCGCCGGGTGTTCGGCGCGGGCTTCCTGGACCGGCCGATGGGAGTGGTCAGGCCCAGAGAGACCGTCGTCAAGAACCTGTATCCGGACGGTGCCGGTCTGGCCGCCATGGTGCTCGCCGCCGTGGCCGCCCAGGATCCGTCGCTGCTGTGGAAGACCGCTCCGTTCCTGGTCGCCGGTTCCATCGCGACCAGTGTCTACGACGTGTGGAGCGAGAAGCGCAAGAAGCTCCGCGAGTTGGAGAACGACCGAGCCCAGGAGGTGCGCAGGAAGGAGCGCGCCCGGCTGACGGAGCTGGAGGAGCGCGACCAACTCGATGGGGAGCAGGCCCCGGCCCGGCGACACGAAGACCTGGTTCCGACCAAGCTGACGCCGAATCGCCCCGAGACCGTGGTCAAGCAGGCGCCGGAGGCGAGCTACTCCGCGATGCGGTACCTGGTCACGAAACTCTTCCCGCGTAAACCGAAAGGCAGCTCGTCACCGGCCGAGGCGGCCGCGATCGTGGAGGCGATGCCGTACCTGACCTCGGCGCCCGGCGTCGCAAAGGCGATCAGCGACATGCTCCTCGGGGTGCCCACCGCACGGCAGGACGGCGAGTCGGAGCTGATCCACGGGCGGTTCCAGCGACAGCTGCGCATGGAGGCGCCGTCAGGGCAGCTCTACGACCTGCTGCGCAAGGCGGATCCGCTGATCCGGCAGCTCGCGCAGTTGGCGGAGGCGGGCCAGCTGCCGTCCGACCGGGGGACGCTCACCGCCATGTTGGAGCGGCTGGTGGCGGCGCACGGGAAGTTCGCCGAGGCGTACCAGGCGCATCTGGCGGGCGAGAAGGACACCGCTGACGAGGCGCTGAAGCGGACGAAGCAGCGCAGGCGCGGGCTGCGGCTGCGCAGGGGCTCGACGTATCCGGTGACGAGGAAGGCCCACACCGGGATGCCTCGCCGCCGCGCCATCGCGGCCCGGGAGGCGCTGCCGGGCGCGATGCAGGCGGCTGTGGTCTCCGGCGTGGTGTCCGCGACGGGCGCTCCTGCGCTCTTCCACTCCTTCGGGGCCGCGCCGCTCGTCGCGGGCGCCAGCTCCGCGGTCGCCGAACAGCGCTACCAGTCGGACAAGATAGCGGACAGCAACGAGCGTAAGCGTGACCTGCAGCGAAAGATCAACTTCGACGCGCTGGGCCGGCTCGCCAGCGTGATCGAGTCGCTCTACGAGAAGGTGGGCGGTCGCCCGGCCGAGCGGCTGATCGGCTCCAGGGGAAAGGTCCTGGCTCTGCGCGGCAAGTCCGAGCCCGACCTGTCGGTGGCGACGGCGCCGGAGGCCACCGTCCTGTCACCCAAGTGGCGCATGTTCCTGGCGCGTCAGATCCTCAAGTCCGGCTCCAGCTCGGCTGTCGCCGGCCTGACGATATTCCTGGTGTTCGGGAACCCGTACTTCGCGCTCGGTGTGGGCGGCGCGGGTCTAGTGCGCGGCGCGGTCCGCAGCTGGCGGGAGTGGCGGGTCGAGCGTCAGAAGATCCAGTTCAAGGAGCAGCAGGAGGATCTCGAGCGCCAGCGCAGGGCCGAGACCACCGCCCCCACGGACCCGCAGAAGCTGCTGGACACGCTGGAGGAGATTGCCCAGAAGGCGGAGGCTCTGGCCGCTCAGCTCGACGGCCCGACCTGGGTCAGCGACGACGTGGCCGCTGTCCGGGAGGCGCTGCGCTCCCACGGCTCGCCGGCCCTCGTGATCTGGTTCAACAAGGTGGCCGAGGAGTTCGGATCGGAGCACAGTCACCGGCTTGACAGCTTCGTCGGCCAGTTCGGCGACACCGCCGACGAGCGGGCCATGCGGCTGCACGAGCGCTGGAACGAGGTCGTCAACGAGCTCGCCCGGTCGGCCCATTTCGTCGACCCGGCCACGGAGCTGTTGAAGGACGCGCTGGTCGACACGGACCGGCTGGTGCCCTGGGCCGACCGGATCTCCTCGAACCCCGACTGGCGCCAGGTGGTGGAGGCGTTCAACCGCCTGAAGTACCCCCGCAAAGTCGCGCCCTGGCTGCACGCCGCAGCGCTGCAGTTCGCGTTCGACAACGGCGCCGTGACGGAGGAGGCCCAGGCGGACGGCTCGACGACACAGCAGGTGGACCTGCCGCTGATGGCCGACCTGATCGACTACTTCGGTCAGCGGATGCCCGAGGAGCACGGCCGGGGCAAGCGCGCCCTCACCGCCGCCGCGAAGCAGCTTCAGGAGCGGGACCGGGACGCCGAGGGCAGGCCCGTCAAGGACGAGGACGGCAAGACCGCGAGAGAGCGGTTCTTCGAAGGGCTCGCGAATCGGCTCAAGCAGGACCAGGAGGCCATCGACGAAGCCTGGCGCGACGCCGAGGTCGGCTTCCAGACCAGCGCGGCGGCGGCGTACCAGTCGCAGAACCCCCGCAACCATGTGGTGACGCTGCCGGAGGCGATGGCGGGCCGGGGTGTGATCGACCCGGAGGTCGTGCGATACTGGCGCGCGTTGGAGTTGACGCGCACCCGGCCGCAGCGGCGGGTGGAGCGCTTGCTGGACGACGGCGACACCGAGATCCTGCTGCACCGGATCGCCGAGTACCCCGACGGCGGGCCCGTCACACACTGGGGTCGTCCTGTGGTGATGACGCTGCGGCTGATCCAGCGCCCGGACGGTGAGACGCGCGTGGAGTCGTTCCAGGCGCGGCCCAGTCGCAAGCTCGCCCGGCAGATCCGGCGGGACAAGGCGCAGTACGAGGCGTACTCGGTGGAATCCCTCGTCGACCCGGCGCTGGACCTGCCGCCCGACCTGAGGCAGATCGCCGCGAGCGCGCCGGAGCAGGTCCGTGACTGGTGGCGTGGTCTGCGGGTCGGCGAGCAGCGCGCGCTGATCACCGATCGGCCCGAATGGATCGGCAACCAGGACGGGGTGCCCGCATGGGCGCGGGACGAGGCGAACCGGATCGTTCTGGAACGTGAGCGCCAGGCCTCCGAGACCCGCCGTCACGAGTTGGAACGCAGGCTGAAGGTCGGCCGCCAGGCAGGAGAGCGGCGGCTGAAGTGGCTGGCGAAGCAGCTCGACGAGGAGCAGGAGTCGCTCCGCACGATCAGCGCCATCCAGTCCCGGCTTCGGGTCCGGGGTCAGGGCACGCGTCCGGCGTTCCTGATGGGCTTCAGTCGCCAGGACACCGGCCCTGGGGTACGCGCGATCGTGGCGGTCAACAGCCCTGACGTGGCCGACCACGTGGTGACGTTCGTGCACGGCATGGGCAGCAACCGCTTCGTCGACTGGGGCATCGAGATAGCGGACCTGATGGCCGAGGACGCGCGGATGGCGGCGCCGCGCCAGACCACCTCGGTGATCACGTGGATCGGGTACGACGCGCCGCACTACGCGCCTGACCCCAACCTGGAGACGACCCGGCTGGGTCGGCTGCGCGCCGAGTTCGGCTCGGACACGCGCAGAGGCGTCCAAGAGTCGGCGACCACGCACTACGCCAAGCAGGCGGCGCCCCTGCTGCGCCGGTTCCAGCGCGGGCTCCGCGCCACTCACCAGGGCCCGCCGTCGCACAACACCGTGCTCGGGCACTCGTACGGCTCGGTCGTGACCGCGCACACCGCCGCGGGCCCGGGTGGGCTGGACACCGACGACACGATCATCGTGGGCAGCCCGGGGATGTCGCACGAGTCCCTCGACAGGCTCGGCACGGTGTGGGCCACCCGCGCCGACTGGGATGCCATTGGCATCGCGGCCGGCACGCACGGGCTCGACCCGGTTGGCCAGCGCTTCGGGGCGCGGGTCTTCCGGGGCGCTCCCGGCAGCTGGCGGGACATGCGGGAAACGCACCTCGCCTACTGGGACGACGACAACTCCGCCAGCGAGGACATCGCCCACATCGTCACCGGCCAGCCCGACCAGGTGAGCCCAGCGGTGGCGGAGCAGGGCAGGCCGTTGCTGCAGGCTCTGCTGGGCCGCCCGGTGGCGACGTACGCGAAGCTTCGCCGAGCCCAGCACATCCTGCCGCCGACGGACCTGCTCGGAGACCGCGACCTGCCCGCCGGAGCCAAGCCCCGGCTGAGCCAGTCCGACAAGGCGGTGAT
>WHSM01000433.1 GCA_009380105.1 Micromonosporaceae bacterium | reverse complement strand
GTTTACGAGGTCCCGTCTGCCGCTGACCGGTACCGGTATAAGAAGGTCGGAGGCAGCTCGGACACTGCGCAGACCTACGACTCGATCGACTGACCCACGGATCAAACGGGCTCGATGGGGTGGGCGCCTTTCACCACCCGCTCCATCGAGCCAATCCGGTAGGGAGGGAACTGATGCTGAAACTCCAACCGGCGCTCGAAGATCTCGGTCAGCCCTGGAACTGGTCCGCAGACAGGTGGGTGGCGGGTAGCAGTTGGATCGAGCCGTTTCAGCACCCCGTGCTTGAGCACCACCTGGTCACCGACGGTACAACGACCTTTATGACGGTACGGGAACGGCTTCGCGGATGCAGCGCGCCGACGGCAGTCGAGCGAGTCGACACCGCGACCTACCGGCGTCGTGTCAAGGAAGCGCAGTCGTGGCCGCTCGACTTCACAACAGTGGAGTGCGAACGCGGACAAGCGACCTTCTCGACCGGAGTGTGGGGAACGGCCCCTCTGTACCTCGCGTCGACGGGGGATGCGCTCCACGGTTCATGGGACCTGATGGATCTCCGCCGTCACCTGCACGCCGAAGCTCTGGACGATACCGCAGTGTCGCGGCTGCTCACCTACTGGCGTCGATACAGCCGCCAGACGTTGTGGCGTGACGTTCTGATGCTGACCGAGCGGGCGCGCTTCAGTCGCGGTGGCCTGGCAATGGCGTACCCCGAGCCGGCTGCACACTCGCGAGCCCGCGAACTGCGCAAGGACGCCGACCCGGTCGCCGCGCTGGGCGCCTTGCTGGCTGACGCGATCGGACAGCGCATCTTCGATCCCACCGCATCGGCGGTGGAACTGTCAGGTGGCCTGGACTCGGCAAACGTCGCGGCGAGCCTGGCCGAAGCCCACCCGGGGCTGGTCACATGTTGCGCCATGATGATCGGCGGGACCGAGGGCGCCCAGCAGCGCCGCCGCCGCGTCGAGATGATCGAAAATGCGGACTTCCGGCGAGACGTCCAGGTCGCCGGTCTGGCATTCCCGCCACTCAACCCACTTGGCGCCCGTGGCGTGGGGCAGCCGGTGCATCCGGACGAAGAGCCGTTCGGCAAGGCCACCACCGCGATGCTTGGGGCAGTCACAGCGAGAGGCGTTCGGGTCGCCTGGACCGGCATCGGCGGCGACGAGATGCTGGCACTGCGTGAATGGGAGCGCGAGACCCCGCTCGATCAAGATCACATGCAGTTCCCTGAGTGGGTCACGGCGCCGACAATCGACGCGCTGCTCACCCATGAGAATCAGCTCGCACCGGCGACGCCGATCACAGAGGTGACGCTGATGGCCTTCGCATGCCGCTGGCCGCTTTACCTGCGTGCTGGTGTGTGGCCGATCTCCCCCTGGCGTCCCCTGACCTGATCCGATTCGGTGAGTGGCTGCCAGTCGAGTGGCGTCGCCGCAAACGGCTGTTCCGCGTTCGGCTCGCCCGGCTTGGCTTGTCGGACGAGGTTGTCAACCCGCAGCTGCAGGAGAACCTGTCCGGGATGATGGGGCGCGGCCTTCGGCGGCACGGCTTCCCAAAGCTCCGCAAGATGTTCACCGAGTCGTTGATCTTGGCCGATCTCGGCTATGTCGACGCTGAGCAGCTTCGCGCGGCGTGCGACAAGGCTGACGCGGTGGCCGAGCCCGAGATCGACCGGCGGCTGTTCCCAGTGATCTCACTGGAGGTGGCGCTGCGCGCTGTGATGGGTCATGCCTGAGTGCTGCAACTGTTCTTGCGACACGCCGCACGAGTGCAGTGGCATGCCGCTCCCGGATACCCGGACGCCAGTTGCCCTGGCATCGTTCGAGTGTGATCAAGCGGGAGGCAACCCATGAGCAGTGACTCGCTTCGATGGGTGCGCTGCTACTGCGGCGATCGCCAGGTCGTCACGAGGCGATCGCCCGATTACGACCACCTGGCAGTGTGTTCCAAGCCGTGCTGGGAGGAGCGGATCCGCGCTGGCATTGGAGTTCCAGCCAGCCGGTGAACGAAGCTCCTGGACGCCGAGGGCTGCATGGGAGCATGGCTGCGAGGACTCACGGTGGCGGCTGACAGGGACTTGTCAGAGCGCCAGAACGGCCCCTGACCTGGGAGTGTTGCCACAGGTGAGGGGCCGTCTCGCGCGTGGAGCCGCCTGTCGGAATCGAACCGACGACCTGTGCTTTACGAGAGCACCGCTCTAACCGACTGAGCTAAGGCGGCATGGCACCGTCCAGTGTAGGTGACCTGCCAGCCCTCACATCCAGAGGTGCCTCCCCACGTCAGGACGGGTCCGCGGGAGACGCCGAGCTCGCGCGCCAGAGTTCGTGAGGACGGGAGGCGTTCCCCGACCCGTGCCCTCCTACTGTTGTCTCACGTCCCAACGGCAGCCCCGCCAGGAGGCCATGATGACCGACGTCACGCAGGTCAGCGCTTCAGACCGGGTGCTCAGCCCGTCTCTGGTGCGGCTGCTGTGCGCGGTGTTCGGCGCGGCAGCCAGTTTCTACCTGCTGCTGTCAGTGGTGCCGCTGTACGCCGCCGGCGACGGCGCGGGCGGCGCGAAGGCTGGTCTGGCAACCGCGGCGTTGATGTTGTCCACGGTGCTGACCGAGTTTGTGGTGCCGCGGTTGTTGTCCCGCTATGGGTACCGAACCGTGCTCGCGCTCGGGTTGGCGCTACTCGGCGCTCCAGCGGCCCTTCTCGTCGTCTCGTCGGCGTTGCCGCTGGTGCTGGCGGTCTGTCTGGCCCGCGGCGCCGGGTTGGCGATCGTCGTGGTCGCTGGGACCGCGCTGGTAGCCGAACTGGTTCCCTCTGGGCGGCGCGGGGAGGGCCTCGCCGTGTACGGCGTCGCGTTCGGCGCTCCCGGGGTGCTCGGCCTGCCGCTCGGCGTGTACCTGAGTTCCCGGGTTGGCTTCGAAGCGGTGTTCGTGGTGGCCACGATCGTGTCGCTGGCAGCCCTGGCAGCGTTGCCCGGACTGCCGGGAAAGATCCACCGCGGTGAACCGGGCAGCGGTCAGCGGCGGTGGGTGCTGCGCGGTCTGCGCGGTAGCGGCCTACTTCCGCCCACGATCGTGTTCACCGCCGTCACCGTAGCGGTGGGCGTCGTCGTCACCTTCCTCCCTTTGGCGGCGCCGGCGGACCTGCACTGGCTCGCCGGTGTCGCGTTGCTGGTCCAGGCGGTGGCGGTGCTGGTCGCGCGCTGGGCCGCGGGCCGATACGGCGACCGGCACGGTTCCAGCCGACTGGTGGCGCCCGCGCTGGTGCTGACTGCCTCCGGGCTGGGAGCGCTGGTCCTGGTCCACAGCCCCGTCGCCGTCATCGTCGGGATGGTGCTGTTCGGGCTCGGCTTCGGCGCCGCGCAGAACGCGACTCTGGCCGTGATGTACGAACGGGCGCCCGCAACCGACTACGCCCGGGTCAGCGCCGTGTGGAATCTCGCGTACGACGCCGGTATGGGCATCGGCGCGGTCGGGTTCGGAGTGCTGGTAGGCGCCACCGGCTACCCGGCGGCGTTCGGGCTCACCGCGCTCGTCGTCGCTCTCGCTCTCGCCCC
>WHSM01000464.1 GCA_009380105.1 Micromonosporaceae bacterium | reverse complement strand
TGGCTGGCCCGGAGGCTGGCCTCCGTAAGGGCCGCCGGGCGGGTTGCCGAACGGGTCGTTCCCGCTCTGCCAGGGATCTTGCGACCCTGGGTACCCGCCTCCCGGAGGTCCGTAGTTCGACATCGCTCCCCCTCGATCAGATCCACCCCATACGCGGCATTGACGTGCGTCCAACCGTAACGTGCGGTCACGAACTACCCCGACCGCCCAGCCACGGGCGCGACGGGTTCAGAGTAGGCGTAGCTGCTGATCCCGTGGTCTACGCAGAGGCGCCGCCGGATTGAGCCGCTCGAACAGGCGGTCGTCGATCGCCTCCAGGAACGGCGAAGGCGCCGCTTCGTGCGCGACGGCGCCGTGGCGGGCGCGCTTTCGGGCGTACGAGAGATAAAGCCGCTGCTGCGCCCGGGTGAGGCCGACGAAGAACAGGCGTCGCTCCTCTGCCACGTCGTCCTCATCCAGCGACGCTCCCGGCAGCCGGTGCGGCAGCAGCCCGTCCTCGCAGCCGGCCAGGAACACCACCGGGAACTCCAGGCCCTTCGCCGCGTGCAGTGTGAGCAGCGTCACCCGGTCCGCGCGCGGATCCCAGGTGTCGACCTCGGCGCCGGTGGACAACTCGGCCAGGAAGCGCTCGGAGTCGTCGCCGCAGCGCGCGGCGAGCGGCAGCAGCACGTCCACCGCGATCGACAGGTCGGCCGGGTCCAGGTCGGTCAGGCGCGACGACAGCGCGCGGGCCGCCCGGCGCACCCGCTCGGCGACCGGGCCGCCGCCGGCCACGTGGCGCAGCTCGTGCGCGATCGCCGTCACCCCGGCCCGGTCGGTGAGCCGGTCGTGGGAGCGCTTCTGCACCGGGACGCCGGCGCGGCTCAGCGCGTCCACGATCGGCTTGGCCTGCGCGTCGGTGCGGTACAGCACGGCGATGTCCGAGAAGGACAGCCCGGTCGAGAGCACTCCCCGGTCGTCGACTCGGTCGGTGTTGTGGGAGTGGTGCGACGTGCCGCCGACCAGGCCATCGACGGTACGGGCGATGAAGTCCGCCTCGTCGGCGACGCTGGCGGCCTCGTACCGGCCCAGCAGCGGCGGCTCCGGGTCGCGGCGCGCCGGCTCCAGCAGCCGGCCGGGAACCAGGCTGCTCGGCGCGATCGCCTGCACCGCGGCGGTCAGGATCGGGGCGCTGGAGCGGTAGTTGCGCGACAGCCGGACCATGCGCGCGTCCGGGTAGTCCTCGGAGAACCGCAGGAAGTACCGCACGTCCGAGCCCCGGAACCCGTAGATCGCCTGGTCCGGGTCGCCGATCACGCACAGATTGCCCTCGGGCGGGGCGAGCAGCCGCAACAGCCGGTACTGTGCCTCGTCGACGTCCTGGTACTCGTCCACGAACACCCAGGGCCAGCGGGCGTGCAGCCGGTCGGTGAGGATCGGGTCGGCGTCCAGCATGGACACCGGGGCCGTGACCAGCTCGTCCAGGTCGACCAGGTCCGCTTCGCGGAGCAGTTTGGTGTACGACTCCAGCGCCGCGAAGTCAGTGTCGGACAGGTTCGGCTCCTCGAAGCCGTCGAACGCGGAGAGCGCGTCGCGCCGTACCCGGGGAAGGTCTTTCAGAAAGCGCTTGGCGTCGCGTTCGTTGCCGAGCACCTCTGTCATCGCCGCGAACTGCTGCTCCGGCTCAGAGATTCGGAACTCCGGCGTCAGCCCGGCGCGCTCGGGGTGTTCCCGCAGCAGGCTCAGCCCGAGGCCGTGGAACGTGGTGATGGTGACCTTGGACGCGGCGTCGCCAAGGAGCGCGTCGAGGCGCTCGGTCATCTGCTCGGCGGCGCGGCGGGTGAAGGTGATCGCCAGGCACTGGTCCGGGGGCACCTCGAGATCTGCGGCCAGGTACGCGATGCGCTTGGTCAGCACCTGGGTCTTGCCGGTGCCCGGCCCGGCCACCACCAGCACGGAGCCGCCCGGCGCCGACGCGGCCACCCGTTGCATCGCATCCAAGCGGTCGAGCAGCCCAGCGCCGACCTCCTCCATTCCTTCCAGCACGGGATCTTCCGGCAGCACCGGCTCCGGGGTGTGGATCGCGGGCGCGGCGGGCTCCGGCTCGGGACGGCGCTTCGGCTGGGACTTGGGACGGGTCTGGTTCTTGGCGCGAGGCTTCGCCGGCCCCTGGGCCGTCGCGGGAAGCTCGAACAGCGTGTCGGGCACGTCGGCCGCCCCGGTCAGGAACGGCCGGCTCAGCTCGTCGGGCTGGAAGAGCCGGATCACGCCGTACTCACCGTCGAAGCCGGACTGGCGGATCACCTCGCCGCGCCGCAGCCGCGTCAGCGCCTCGCCCAGCGCGGCGCCCCCGATCGCAGCGACCTCGTCGGTCGGCGCTGAGGTGAGGATGTCCAGCTCCGGCCCGAGCCGCCCCACCAGCTCGGTGACCTTGTTGTAGACGGTCTTGGTGCGCGGCCCCACCTTGTGGATTTCACCGATGATCTCCGGAAGCTGCACCAGGCTGTGGAACGGGGCCGGGTGCGGCGGCGCTGCCTCGGCCGGCCGGTCGGCGAGCGCGTTCACCCGGTGCAGCACGCCCACGGTGAGCGGCTTGCCGCAGCTCGGGCAGCGCCCGTCGTGCTGCCTGGTCTGCTCCGGTTCCAGCACGACGTCGCACTTGCGGTGCCCGTCCAGGTGGTACTTGCCCTCCTCCGGGAAGAACTCCACGGTGCCGCCGAAACCCTCGCCGGTCTGCAACGCGCGCTTGATCGCGTAGAAGTCGGGGCTGGTGTCGAAGATCGTCGCCTCCCGGCCCAGGGATGGCGGGGAGTGCGCGTCGGAGTTGCTGACCAGCCGGTAGCGGTCCAGTGAGGACACCCGCCAGTTCATCGGGGGATCGCTGGACAGGCCGGTCTCGATCGCGAAGATGTGGTCGGCCAGGTCGGCGTAGCAGTCGGCCACCGCGTCGAAGCCGGACTTGCTGCCCAGCACCGAGAACCACGGCGTCCAGGCGTGCGCCGGCACCAGGTAGCCGTCCGGGCTGGCCTCCAGGGTGATCTCCAGCAGGTCGCGGGAGTCCAGCCCCAGGATCGGCCGGCCGTCGGCGCCGAGGTTGCCGATCCTCCCGAGCCGCTGGTTGAAGCGGGCGACCGCGTCCAGGTCCGGCAGATAGATCAGGTGGTGCACCTTGCGGGTGCGGTCGTCGCGTTTGTAGATCGTGGAGATCTCCACCGAGAGCATGAACCT
>WHSM01000247.1 GCA_009380105.1 Micromonosporaceae bacterium | reverse complement strand
CTCCTGGCAGATCCTGTGGCACGTCGTGCTGCCGATGTCCCGGCCGATCCTCGCCGTGATCTCGGTGTTCGCGTTCATCGGCGCGTCGACGGACTTCCTGTGGTCGCTGCTGGTGCTGCCCGATCCGGGAAAGCAGCCCCTATCGGTGGTGGTGCAACGCCTCGAGGGCGAGGTGCGGCTGACGTACCTGCTGGCCGCCATGGTGATCGCCAGCATCCCGCCGGTGCTGGGATTCCTGTTCTTCCAGCGCCACATCATCCGGGGCATGGCGATGGTGGGACTCCGATAGATCCGAAGGGGGTGGACAAGCGCGCCGGTGACACCCCGGCGTCCGCGAGGCCACGAGAGGCAACAACGAGAGGAAAGAGGACTTATGAACAGACACCTGTACCTCGTTCCGTTGGCGTGCGCGGCTCTGCTGGCCGGGTCCGGCGGATCCTCGTCGGCCGCGACCGCCGCCGAAACCGGCGGCCAGCCCCCGTCCCGCCAGGCGGTCGCGGACCCGCCGCCGATGGGGTGGAACAGTTGGAACAAGTTCGCCTGCGGCATCGACGAGAACCTGATCAAGGAGACCGCGGACGCGATCGTGGACGAGGGTCTGGCCCAGCTGGGTTATGAGTATGTGAACATCGACGACTGCTGGATGGCGCCGGAGCGGGACGCCGACGGCAACCTGCAGGCCGATCCTGTCCGGTTCCCCGGCGGCATCGCCGCGCTGGCCGACTACGTGCACGCCAAAGGACTAAAACTGGGCATCTACGAGTCCGCCGGGACCCACACCTGCGAGGGTCTGCCCGGCAGCCTGGGCCACGAGGTGCAGGACGCTCAGATGTTCGCGGCCTGGGGAGTCGATTACCTGAAGTACGACAACTGCGGCAACCAAGGCCTTCCCGCGTTCGAGCGCTACCAAGCGATGGGGGACGCGCTCGCCGCGACCGGCCGCAAGATCATCTACAGTATCTGCGAATGGGGCGAGAACGAGCCATGGCTATGGGCTAACCAGTTGGGCGACCTGTGGCGCACCACCTGGGACATCGGCGACAGCTGGGAGTCGATGCTCTGGATCCTCGACCAGCAGGTCGGCCTGGAGCCGTTCTCCGGATCATCCGGGGGCTGGAACGACCCGGACATGCTGGAGGTGGGCAACGGCGGGATGACCGGCACCGAGTACCGGGCCCACTTCAGCCTCTGGGCGCTGCTCAGCGCGCCGCTGATGATGGGCCACGACGTGCGCGCGATGGACGCCGACACCAAGGCGATCCTGTCCAACGCCGACGTGATCGAGGTCAACCAGGACTGGGGCGGCTCGCAGGGTCGGCGGGTGGCCGGCTTCGGCGACCAGCCGGTCGAGCTGTGGGTCAAGCCGATGTCGGACGGCTCGATGGCGGCGGTGCTGCTGAACTGGGGCGCGTCCCCCGAGACGGTGACCACCTCGGCGGCCGCGATTGGCCTGGGCGGGTCCTCGTCGTACGCGCTGAAGGATCTGTGGACCAAGCAGACCTCCAGCTCGGACGGCGAGATCAGCGCGGAGGTGCCCGCACACGGGGTGGTGATGTACCGGATCTCGCGGTCCGGCTCGCTGGCGTCCGCGCCGTCGCCCGGCACCCACCAGGTCAGCGACCTCGCCTGGATGGCGGAGTCCAACGGATGGGGCCCGGCCGAGCGCGACACCTCCAACGGCGAGGCCGACCCGGGTGACGGGAACCCGATCAGCATCGCGGGGACCGGCTACGACAAGGGAGTCGGCGCCCACGCCGACTCGGCCGTGCACGTCTTCCTCGGCAAGGCCTGTACCCGTTTCACCGCCGACGTAGGCGTCGACGACGAGGTCGGCGAGCAGGGCAGCGTGCGGTTCCAGGTGTACGGCGACGGGCGCCTGCTCGACTGGTCCTACGTCAAGCAAGGCGGACAGCAGGCAGATCCGCTGGACGTGTCCACCAGCGGAGTGACCGCGCTCGAGCTGCGGGTCACCAACGCCCGCGACGGCGACGACTACGACCACGCCGACTGGGCCGACGCGAAGATCCAGTGCGGCTGAAACGTTGCGGGGGTCTGGTCCAGGTGCTGCGTCATCCGCGCCGTCACACCGGACCAGACCCCCGACCGATCCGCCGCCGGAGGGCAACAAGGCTGACAAGGAGGAGGAAACAACGTGCGAGATGTCGTGCCGTGGCTGGGCGGCGAGCTGTTCGCGGTCACCGTTGACGGGCAGCTGATAACGGGGTCTGCGATGGCCGCCGCCGAATCGGTGGCGTCCTGCGGAACGCCGCAGGGCCGGCTGCTGCGGACCCGGCATCCGGCGAGCGGACTGCAGGTGGACCGGCACGCGCTGGTCCACGAGGACGGCACGGTCGTCGAGGTGTGGCTCACCGTGTGCAACGCCGGCAGCGAGCCGGTGACGGTGGACCGGGTGGACTCCTTCTCGCTGGACCTGCCGGCCGGCGACTACGTGGTGAGCTCGTTCACCGGGGACGGCGACGGCAACGAGTTCGCGCCGTTCAGCCAGAAGCTGGCCGGCTCGTACCGGTTGGAGACGCTGTCCGGCCGGTCGTCCCACGGGACGCATCCGTGGTTCGCACTGAGCGACGCCGCCGGCGGCGTGCTGGTGGGCACGGTGGCCTGGTCGGGGAACTGGGTGATGCGCTTCGAGGAGCTGACCGGCGGCGGGTACCGGGTCGGCGGCGGGCTGCACGATGAGGGTTTCGCCAAGTCACTGGCACCGGGCGAGGAACTGGAGAGCCCGCGGGTGGTGCTGGCGCGTGAGGAGACCGGCGACGTGGATGTGGTGGCGGCCAGGTTCGCCCGCATCGGCCGGGAGCACTGGTACCCGCCAGTAGGCGGGGACTTCCCGCCGGTGCAGTGGAATCACTGGTGGCCCTATGCCGACCGGCACATCGACGAGGCGACGTTCCGGGCCAACGTCGACGCCGGAATCGAGCTCGGCGTGGAGGCGTTCCTGCTGGACGCGGGCTGGTTCGGGCCGGCCGAGGTGGACTCGGACTGGGTGCAGCTGCGCGGCGACTGGGACCGGGTCAACACCGCACGTTTCCCCGGCGGGATCCGGGCGCTGGCCGACCATACGCACGCGAAGGGTGCGAAGTTCGGCATCTGGTGCGAGATCGACGGGTTGGGCGCTGCGGCCCGGCTGCGCAGCACCCACCCGGAGTTCGCCGCCACCCGCGGCGGTGAGTTCCTCGGCTACGTCTGCTTCGCCAACCCGGAGGTGCGGGCCTGGGCACGGCAGACGCTTCAGCGGCTGGTCACCGAGTACCGCGCCGACTGGATCAAGTTCGACTCCAACATCACCCCCGGTCTGGGCTGCGACCGCACCGACCACGGCCACCAGGCCGGCGACGGCCTGTTCGAGCACTACCTCGGCTACTACGCGCTGCTCGACCAGCTCCGCGAGGACCACCCCGACCTGATCCTGGAAAACTGCGCCTCCGGCGGCCTGCGCACCGACCTGGGCATCGCCCGCCGCACCCACCTCACCTACCTCAGCGACCCGGACTGGCCCGAGCACAGCCTCTGCTGCTTCTGGGGCGCGTCGACCATCCTGGCCCCGGACCGGTGCCTGCACTGGAGCTACTCGCACTGGTGGGAGCCCGGCGCCAACCCGCACATGCTCTACAGCCCCACCGATCCCGGCCTCACCGCCGCCAAGCTGGACTACTACACCCGGATCTCGATGCTGCACGCCTTCGGCCTCGGGCAGAAGCTACCCGAACTGCCCGCCTGGATCGCCGACCGGTACCGCGAGCACATCCGGCTCTACAAGGACGTGGTGCGCCGCTTCGTCCGCCAGGCACGGATGCTGCGGCTGACCGGCCAGGTAGAGCGCGACGGGCGCGGCGAGCGATGGGCCGCCTTCCAGTACGCCATGGAAGACGACGCCGAGCACCTGCTGTTCGTGTTCCGCCTCGACGGCGGCGAGAAGGAGCACACCATCCAGCTGCGCGGCCTGCTGCCGAAGCGGCGCTACACCGTCGCCCCGGTGGACGGCGGCGCGGCCGAGACCCGGACTGGCGCCGAACTGACCGAGAATGGCCTGCGCTTCACCGACCTGGCCGAGGAGGACTCGGCGCTGCTGCTGATCCGCCCCGCCGACGACGGCGCGGAGGTGTCGTGAGCACGACCGGCCGGCTGCTGGTCACCGGCGCCGCCGGCCAGCTCGGACGGCTGGTGGTGGCCGAGCTCGCCGCGGCGGGCTGGCGCGTGGTGGCGGTGGACCGCCGCATCCCGGCGGCACTGCCGGACGGGGTTCGGCCGGTGGTGGCGGACATCCGCCGCCCAGACGATCTGCGGCAGGCCATGGCCGGATGCGAGGCGGTGATCCATCTGGCCGCCCACACCAACCCCGGCGCCGGCAGCGGCGCGGACGTTTTCGCCGGCAACACCGCCGCCACCTTCGCCGTGCTCGCCGCCGCGGCTGAGGCGGGCGTGCGCACAGCGGTGCTGGCCTCGAGCGTGTCGGCCTACGGGATGAGTTACGCCCCGCAGCTCCTGCCGCCCCGCTACGTGCCGGTGGACGAGGACCATCCGCTGCTGCCGCAGGACGCCTACGGCCTGTCCAAGCAGGCCGACGAGCACACCGGCGCAATGTTCACCCGCCGGCACGCGATGTCTGTGGTCGCGCTGCGGCTGCACTGGGTGGCCACGGCCGCCCAGATCCACGACCGGGTGGCCGCGACCGCCGCCGACCCAGGCTTCGGCGCCGGCCCCCGCGAGCTGTGGGGCTATGTCGAGTGCCGCGACGCCGCCCGCGCGTTCCGGGCCGCGCTCGAGGTACGGGAGGGCTGCCACACGGTGCAGGTATGCGCGCCGGACACGCTCAGCCCCGAGCCGACCCGGACGCTGCTCGAACGCTTCCATCCCGGCACCGCCGTGCGGGCGGCACTGCCCGGCGGCACCGGGCTGTGGTCGACCGACCGGGCCCGGCGACTGCTGGGATGCGCACCGGCATGGACCTGGCGCGAACACCAGCCCCAACACCCGGAGGCCATACACAGATGACCACCCTTCCCGCCACCCTCCCCACCCCACGCGAACAGCTCGCCCCGCCGCCCTGGCCGGGCGGGCCGATAACGATCACCCGGGTACGCGCCATCCTCACCGCGCCCGAGGGCACCACGCTGGTCGTGGTCAAGGTGGAGACGAGCGAACCCGGCCTGTACGGCCTGGGCTGCGCGACGTTCACCCAGCGGGCACTGGCCGTGGCCTGTGCGGTGGACGAGTACCTCGCACCGCAACTGCTCGGACGCGACCCGGCCGACATCACCGACATCTGGCAGTCGCTGCAGGTCAGCTCGTACTGGCGCGGCGGTCCCGTACTCAACAGCGCACTGTCCGGGGTGGACATGGCGCTGTGGGACATCAAGGGCAAGCAGGCGGACCTGCCCGTCTGGCAGCTGCTCGGCGGCCGCTGCCGCACCGCGGTGCCGGTCTACACCCACGCGGGCGGCAGCGACCCCGCCGAGGTCGCCGACACGGTGCGCGCCTTCGTGGAGCAGGGCTTCCACCACGTGCGCTGCCAGGTCGCCGTGCCCGGAGCGCCCGGCACGTACGGAGCCCCCGGCAGCGCCCCGGACGGCCGTCAGCTCTGGGACCCCGCGGCATACCTGCGGACCGTGCCGCGACTCTTCGCCCACCTGCGCGCCGAGCTCGGCGACGAGGTGGAGCTGCTGCACGACGTACACGAGCGGCTCGCGCCGATCGACGCGATCCGGCTCGCCAAGGCGCTGGAGCCGTACCGGCTTTTCTTCCTGGAGGACCCGCTGGCACCAGAGGACCTGGGCTGGCTGCCGCAACTGCGCGCCCAGAGCGCCACCCCGATCGCCCTCGGCGAACTGTTCAGCTCGGTCAACGACTACCTCCCGCTGGTCCGCGACCGGCTCATCGACTTCGTCCGCTGCCACGTCTCCGCGATCGGCGGCCTCACCCCGGCCTGGCGACTGGCCGGGACCTGCGAGGCGTTCGGCATCCGCACCGCCTGGCACGGGCCCGACGACGTCTCCCCGGTCGGGCACGCCGCCAACCTGGCCCTGGACCTGGCCAGCCCCAACCTCGGCATCCAGGAGCTGACGGTGTTCAACGAGGCCACGCAGGATGTGTTCCCCGGCTGCCCGCGATACGCCGACGGCCATCTGTGGCCCACCGACGGCCCCGGATTCGGCATCGACCTCGACGAGAAACTGGCGGCCCGCTTCCCCCCGGCACCACCGCTGGCCGGCGACGCGTGGACCCGGACCCGGCTCGCCGACGGAACCGTACAACGCCCCTGACAGCAGCCCACCAGCCGGCTGAGCGACCGCGACTATGGGCGGTCGGCTGGTTCGCCCGGCCCGCCGCGGGGACAGTGAGCCTTTCCGCGTAACGGTTGATGACGTTGGGTGATCATGTGGTGCGGTCGTGTTCAACGTGCAAGAGCACGAGGGCGGCGGCGACGATCTTGCCGATCTTCTGGGGGCAGAGAGTGACGCGGCGTAGGGCCTTGAACAGGATAGGGCGCGCGGCGAGGTGTCCGGAGATCCTTTTCCGCGCACCCCTCCTCCGAACCACGCGGGCACCTTTCGATGCACGTGGCTCTCCAGTGACCTCACGCCACGTTCGTGACAGGTGTGTT
>WHSM01000170.1 GCA_009380105.1 Micromonosporaceae bacterium | reverse complement strand
GAGCGGCGGTGACGCTGGGGTGCGCGGGCAGGCCCAGGATCTCGCCGCCCTTGGGGTTCACGGGGAGGATGCGACCGGGGTAGCCGTACCGCTGGAGATACTCGATCGGCAGCCGGCCGAGCGCGCCCGGCGTGGCGCTGGTCCCGACGACGGCGATCGACTGCGCCGACCAGAGCAGTGACAACGGCCCGCCCACGCCCCGCAGCGTGTCACGCGTTGGTTGCGCCCGTCAACCAAACGACATACGGCACCCTCTCGCCGCTCCGTCGCGCGACCTTGAAGTCCGAGCGCAGCAGCGGATCATGTCGGCGGATCAGGGACCGACCGAACACCGGACCCGGAGGTGAGATCGGCGAGGGCTTTGAGGACAGTGGGCCAGGCGGCCGAGAGCGGGTCAATCACGGCGAAGTGCTCGGCGTCCGGGATCTCCACTAGCCGTGCGGCCTTGCGTGCCGTGTAGTCGCGGGAGTGGTCGGGTGGCACCCGGTCGTCCAGGGCGCCGTGCACCAGGGTTGTCGGCGCCGCTGGCGGGGGCAGCGCGCTGGGGTCGGTCGCGGCGTAGCGGTCGGGCACGTCGTCCGGGCCGCCGCCGAGCAGGTCGCCGGCCGCGTCGCTGCCCAGCCTCTGCCGGTGGGCCGCCGCAAGATCCGCCACCGGCGCCAGGGCGAGCACTCCCGCGTACGGCGGCGGGCCGGTCAGCCGCCAGGGCGCGGTCTCCGGCAGCCGGTGACGCACCGCCGCCCACAGCGCCAGGTGGCCGCCCGCCGAGTGCCCGGCCACGATCACCGGCCTGGCCTCGGAGCCGCCCGTCATGGCGGCACCCGCCTGCTCCCCGCCGGTCGCGGCGGCGACCAGGCGTGGCGTGGCGTCCAGGGCCGCCGCGACATCGTCGAACGTCCCCGGCCAGCCACCCCCGGGCTGGCCGGTCCGGCGGTACTCGATCGCGGCCACGGCGTAGCCGCGCCGAGCCAGATCCACGCTCAGCGGACGAGTGTGGCGACGGTCGTACTTGGCCCGCCAGAACCCGCCGTGCACGAAGATCACCAACGGCGACGGGCCCGACGGCCCGACGGGCAGCCAGACGTCCACGACCTGGTCCGGGTGCTCGCCGTACGCCATGGTCAGGTCGGGCCCGGGCGCGTCCCGATCCAACACGTCACGCGGGTCACCCACGCCAGCCCTCCGTAACGACCTCGTTGGCTCAGCGGTTGCCGAAAATGAGTATGCTGCGGACCCAGATGAGCACACACGACGAGCAGCACGACGCCCCGGGCGGCTGGCAGTGGGACGGGACCCGATGGGTTCCGGTTTCGGCCCATTCGGACAGTCCCGAGCCGCACCAGCACACCCCGCACACACCGCAGCATCCCACCACGGCCGGCGCCCAGCACGCCGCCGCGCCCGGTTCTGCCGGGGGCGAGCCGACAGTGGAGCGCGTGCCCGACGCCGAATCCGCGCCGTCCTTCACCACCCCACCGACCTCGCCGCAGGTGTACTCCACGCCGCCCACCTCCGCGCAGCCGCACTCCACGCCGCCCGCATCGGCGCAGCCGTACTCGACCCAGCCCACGTCGGCGCAGCCGTTCTCCACGCCGCCGTCGTCCGCCGCGCCCAGGTTCTCCGGGCCGCCCGGCCCGCCTGGGCCGCCGCAGCCTGCCCAGCCTCGCACGCACGTCCCGCTGCCTCCGGGGTTCGGCCCCGAGGCCACGCCGGACCCGGCGCCGTCAGCCACCCCGGTCACGTCGACGCCTCCGGGGCCGGCGTTCCCGCCCGCCCCGCCACATCCGGGCCCCAGCTCCCCGGGCCCAGCCCACACCGGCCCCAGCTCGCCCGGGCCCACCTCATCTGGGGACACCTCAACCGGGCCGATGTCACCCGGGCCGACGGCGTCGGGGGCCATGGCGCCAGGACTCACCTCGCCGGGGCCGACGTCGCCGGCCCCCACATCGCCCGACCCTGCCGCGCCGCCGCCTCCGGGCAGCGCGCACGGCGGCCCGTACGGTGGGCCGACCCCTTCGCCGCAGGCCAGGCCGCAGCCGTACCCAGGAAGTGGCCTGACCGCCGCGGACCTGAAGTTCGACACACCACCACGGTCCCGCGGCAGCGTCTGGAAGCTGCTCGGCGCGGTTGTGGGAGTGCTGGCGTTGACGGCCGGCGCGGCGCTCGGCGGCTACTTCCTCCGGGACATGCAGGGCGACCAGGAGCCTGCCCCGGTCGCCGACGACCCGCGCACCGCTGCCACGCTCTCCAAGAGCCTCGCCAAGGACGGCTTCGACTGCGGCCGGGCGTTCAGCGAGCCGGTGACAGTCAACCTCTGTTTCAGGGACAGCGCGGACTACCGCGAGGTCGTCGGGATGCAGCTGCTCGGCGAGGACCGGATCGGCTGGCTGAAGGTGCGGGTCGAGTCCCACGACGCAGCGAAGAGCCCGATGAAAGAGCGGGCGCTGAGCCTGTTCGGAGACGTGCTCGACCGGGCGCTGCCCGCCGGGGACGCCACGCCGGCCAAGGAGTGGCTGGCCGGCAACCTCCCCACTGACTACGACAAGTCCGAGTACCTGTCCCACGAGGTCGGCGGCGCGCGGCTGCAGCTGCTGCCCCGCAAGAACGAGTCGGCGCTGCTGTGGATCCGGCTCACCGCTGCGGCGTACCAGGGAGCCGGCGAGAGATCTCTGCCGAAGATCTCCGCGGAGGACCTGGAGAAGCACCACACCGACGACGGCTACACCTGCCGGCCCGCCGAGCGAGGGGTCACCTGCAGGAAGGACGTCGACGCGGGCGAGTCTGTCCTGGCGTACGGCGTGAACGGCGACAAGGTCACCGCGCTGCGCCTGTCCACGATCCCCTCGGGAAACCTGGAGTCGGCCGCGCCTGCCGCGAAGGACAGCGCGATCGCGCTGGTCAGCCTGATGCTGACCGGCAAGGAGATCGACGCCGCGAAGCAGTGGCTGGAGCGGTCCTTCGACGGCGAGCCGCACGCCATCGTGGTGTCCGGGCTGGAGATCAGGGTGAATCCGGTCTCGCTGCCCGCCGAGGGGCGCTCCCAGTACGACGTGGACATGGGTCCCGCCAGCTGGTGAGCCGCGGAAGGAGGCGGGTGTGAAGCTCGATGAGTTCACCGACGTGACGTACGGCGTCGAGGACGGCGGGGTCGCCGTGATCACGATCAACCGCCCGGACCGGATGAACGCGTTCCGCGGCCGTACGGTCGACGAGCTGATCACCGCGTGCAAGACCGCGTGGGGCTCCCGCGACGTGGCTGCCGTCATCCTCACAGGGGCTGGGGAGAAGGCGTTCTGCGCGGGCGGCGACGTCAAGGAGCGCGCTTCGTCCGGCGGGTACGGCGAGACCGAGTGGGGCACCTTCGAGATCGAACAACTGCACCGGATCATCCGCGATGTCCCGAAGCCGGTGATCGCCGCGGTGAACGGCGTGGCTGTCGGAGGCGGGCATGTGCTGCACGTGCTCTGCGACCTGTCGATCGCCGCGTCGCATGCCCGGTTCGGCCAGTCCGGGCCCCGGGTGGGGTCGTTCGACGCGGGGTTCGGGTCGGCGTACCTGGCCCGGGTGATCGGCGAGAAGCGGGCCCGTCAGATGTGGTTCCTGCTGGACCTGATCGACGCCGACACCGCCGAGCGTTGGGGCCTGGTGAACGCGGTGGTCCCGGCGTCGGAGCTGATGGAGACCGCGCTGGCGTGGGGGCGGAAGATCGCGTCGTACTCACCGACGGCGCTGCGGTTCCTGAAGCACTCGTTCAACGCCGACTCCGACCACATGGCCGGCCTCTCGCACCTGGCGTTCGACGGGCTGGAGGTGTTCAGCGGCACGAACGAGGCCACTGAGGGCGCGGCGGCGTTCGCCGAGAAGCGGCCGCCGGACTTCCGCCCGTACCGTTGAGACTTCCGCCCGTACGTTCGGGAGGCTTCCGCCCGTACCGTTGAGGCGCGAGGGGGCGCCCGAATCCCATGAGCGAAGATGAGGCTATGACCGACGTACCGCAGCAGAAAGACAGCTCCGACAACGGCGAAGAGCAGGCGCCGCAGCGCAGGACCGTCGTCGTGGTGGGGCCGGACGGGCGGCCGGTTGGCACCGTCGCGGTCGACGCCAACGGCGACGAGCCGGACGAGGAGATGGACCCGTCGCGCATGGTGGAACAGCCCGCCAAGGTGATGCGCATCGGCAGCATGATCAAGCAGCTTCTGGAGGAGGTGCGCGCGGCGCCTCTCGACGAGGCCGGCCGGCGCCGCCTCAAGAAGATCCACAAGCGCTCGATCACGGAGCTGGAGGACGGCCTGTCGAAGGAGCTGCGGGACGAGCTGGAGCGGCTGTCGCTGCCGTTCACCGAGGACGACGCGCCCAGCGAGTCCGAGCTGCGGATCGCCCAGGCTCAGCTCGTCGGTTGGCTGGAAGGGCTGTTCCACGGCATGCAGGCGGCGCTGGTGGCGCAGCAGATGGCGGCGCGGGCGCAACTGGAGCAGATGCGGCGGATGCCCGCGCTGCCGATGGGCCCGAGCGCCGACCTGAGCCAGCAGGGCCAGCCGGGCAACGGCGATCCCGAGCACCCGCACGGCACCGGCCAGTACCTCTAGGGACTCGCCGGCTGGCCGGGCCCGGCGGCGCGGCGACGTCAGCGTCAGCGGCTCGGCGGCGCGAGCGGCGTCAGCGGCGCGGCGACCGCGCAGGCGATCTCGGGGTCAGCAGGCGCTCCAGGTGCGCCGCCACGCCGTCATCGTCGTTGGAGGCAGTCACCTCGCGACGGCGAGCAGCGCCGGGTGCGCGTTCGCCACCGCGACGCCTTGGCCGGCCCACCCGAACATCGGCACGTCGTTGATCATGTCTCCGTACGCGACGACATCCGCCGGCGCCACGCCGTGGTGTTCGGCGATCCACGCCAGACCGCTGGCCTTGCTCACCCCAATCGCGGAGATCTCGACCAGCGCGGACCGCTTGGAGGAGCTGGTGACCTGCGCGGCGCCGTCGACGAGTGACACGCAGCGGTCGAGGAACTCGTCCGGCACGCCGTCGGGCACACTCGCGAGGAGTTTCACGGCGGGCGCGGCGAGCAGCTCGGGCGGGTTCACGACCCGATGCTCGATGTCCTCGGCGATCGATGGCCAGGTGGCCTCGCTGAGCATTCCCCGGCCGTGCTCGATCGCGACCGCGAACACCACATCCGGCAGTTCGGCGCGCAGCCGTCCGATCACGTCGGCCACGATGCCGGGTTGCAGCGGCGACGCGGTGAGGATCTCGTCGGCCGCGGGGTCATACACCACGGCGCCGTTGGCACACACCACCGGCCCGTGTGCGCCGGTCTGGTCGAGCACCTCGGCCAGCAGTCGGATCGTGCGACCGGTGACCATCGCGAACGGCACGCCGGCCTCGGTGAGACGGTCCAGCGCGGCCAGGGTGCGAGCGCTCACCGTGCCGTCCTGCCGCAGCAGAGTGCCGTCAAGATCAGACGCAACCAACCGAAGGCCCACACGAAAGAGTCTGCCCGCGAAAACCCCACCGGCCGCGCGGGGGTGACACGCGCCACCCCGCCCTTTCCCGCCAGTTAGCGGTAACTGGCGGTCAAAACGGGGCGGGAAGCAGCCAAAAGTCCACAAAACGCGAAGGGTTACGCCGCAGGTGAAGGGGTTACGCCGTTAGGAGGCGATCTAGGTAGTGTGCTACGCCGTCTTCGTCGTTGGTGCCCGTGACGTCGTCCGCTACGGCGAGCAGCTCTTCGTGGGCGTTCGCCACTGCCACTCCCCGCCCGGCCCAGGCGAACATCGGCACGTCGTTGGGCATGTCCCCGAACACCAGCGTCTGCTCGGCGTTGACGCCGAGCGCGTCGGCCACCACGGCGAGCCCCGAGGCCTTGGTCATCCCCGGCGGGCACAGCTCCACGAACTCCAACCCGGAGTGGGTCGCCGCGCACAGCGACGGGGGCACGACGCACCGCGCCACCTTCAGGAGCTCGTCGGAGTTCAGGTCAGGCGCCCGTACAAACGCTTTGAAGAGTGGAGCCGCGAGCGCGTCGGCGCGCTCCCGCACCTCCAGCGCCTCGGGGTACGGCCACCGCACGCCGGCCTCGCCCCACAGCGGCGCGTTGGGGTGGTCGAGCGCCTCTGTGACCAGCTGCACCAGGCCGACCTCGGCCTCGATCAGCCGCACCGCCTCGCCGACGGCCGCGCCCTGCATCCGGATCCGGCTCAGCACACGCGGCGGGCCGCCGTGGTCGAGGTCGACGACGTACCCGCCCTGCGAGAGCACCAGGAAGTGGGCGCCAGCGATGTGCTCGTTGCAGAGGTCGATCAGCCGGGGGCCGCGCCCGGTGATGCCGACGAGCGTGATGCCGGCCTCGCGCACCTTCGCCAGGACGTCAGTGGTGTAGCGGCTCACCGTGTGGTCGCCGCGCACCAGCGTGCCGTCCAGGTCGGTCGCGACCAGCCTCGGCAGACCGCCGTCTAGCCGAACCATCTCTCCAAGACCAATGCCACGCCGTCCTCCTCGACAGACGCCGTGACCTCGTCCGCTGCGGCCTGCACCTCAGGGGATGCCTGGCCCATTGCGACGGACCGACCGGCCCACTCGAACATCGACAGGTCGTTCGTCCCGTCGCCGATCACCAGGACGTCGGAAGCGTCGACGCCAAGGTCACGGGCGAGCAACGCTACTCCGCTTCCTTTGGAAACACCCGGGGCGGACACGTCAACCCAGCCCGAGTATCCGATTTCGACCGAATAATGTCCCGCATCGAGGCCGGCGTCCTCGATCCACGCCGTCGCGACCTCGCACCGGCTGTGGGTACGCGGGATCGGCACCCCCGGCACCCGGCCGCTCGCCCGGGTGGTCGGCGCCGCCACCAGCTCGGTGAGCTCCACCTCCTCCAGGAACGTCGAGGGGAAGTCCCGCACGAACTTCGGCGTGTACCGGTAGCCGTCGAGCCCGTGCTCGACGGCGAACCCGGCCTCGGGCCGCGCTTTCGCCATCGCCCGCAGCGCCGGACCCGGGTCGACGGTGAATTTGTGCGCGGCGCGGCGACGGGCGGCGTCGTACACGATGGAGCCGTTGGAGCAGACCAGGTTGAGCGCCTGGGGCTCGTCCATGCCGAGCGCGTCGGTGGTCGGGAGGACTGCCCACACCGGCCGGCCGGTCGCGACGGTCACCGGCACCCCGGCGGCGATCGTCGCCGCGACCGCGCGCCGCACCCGCTGCGACGGCGCCACCTGGTTGATGCCCACGGTGGTGCCGTCCAGGTCGAGCACCACGAGGCGCGGCCGCCACACTGACCCGGAGCGGGGTCTCGGCGTCATCGCGGCGCCGGCTCGAGGACTTCGCGGCCCACCAGTGGCTGCAGCGCCTTGGGCACGCGGACCGAGCCGTCGGGCTGCTGGTGGTTCTCCAGGATCGCCACGATCCAGCGGGTGGTGGCGAGCGTGCCGTTCAGCGTGGCCGCCGTCTGCGGCTTGCCGTTCTCGTCGCGGTAGCGGATGTTGAGCCGGCGCGCCTGGAAGGTGGTGCAGTTCGACGTGGAGGTGAGCTCGCGGTAGCGGCCCTGCGAGGGCACCCACGCCTCGCAGTCGTACTTGCGGGCGGCGCTGGAGCCGAGGTCGCCGGCCGCGATGTCGACCACCCGGTAGGGCAGCTCCACCTTGGCGAGCATCTCCTCTTCCCAGGCGAGCAGCCGCAGATGCTCCTCGTGCGCCTCCTCCGGGCGGCAGTACGAGAACATCTCGACCTTGTCGAACTGGTGCACCCGGATGATCCCGCGCACGTCCTTGCCATAGCTGCCGGCCTCCCGGCGGAAGCAGGACGACCAGCCGGCGTAGCGCTTCGGCTGGCTCAGGTCGAGCACCTCGCCCGCGTGGTACCCGGCGAGCGCCACCTCGCTGGTGCCGACCAGGAACAGGTCGTCGGAGGGCAGGTGGTACACCTCGCTGGCGTGGGCGCCGAGGAAGCCTGTGCCCTCCATGGTCTCGGGGCGTACCAGCACCGGAGGGATCATCGGCGTGAAGCCGACCTCGACCGCCTGCTGGATCGCCAGCTGCAGCAGCGCCAACTGCAGCAGCGCGCCCTGCCCGGTGAGGAAGTAGAACCGCGCGCCGGAGACCTTGGCGCCGCGCTCGGTGTCGATCGCGCCGAGCGACTCGCCCAGCTCCAGATGGTCCTTCGGCGCGGCCAGGTCCGGCTTCTCGCCCACCTCGCGCAGGACGGTGAAGTCGTCCTCGCCGCCGGTCGCGACGCCGTCCTCGACCAGGTTCGAGACGGCGAGCTGCGCGGCGCGCAGGGCCGCGTCCGCTTCCGTGACCGCCGCTTCGGCCGCCTTCACCTGCTGCGCCAGATCCTTGGTGCGAGCGAGCAGCTGCTGCTTGTCCTCCCCCTGCGCCTTCGCGACCTGCTTGCCCCTCTGTTTCTGCTCGGCGCGCAGTGCCTCGAAGGTCGCGACGGCGGCCCGGCGGTCAGCGTCCGCGGACAGCAACTCGTCGACCGCCGACTCGGACTCGCCGCGGGCACGCTGGCTGGCGCGGAACTGGTCGGGGTCTTCGCGAAGCGCACGCAGATCAATCACGGGCTCCGAGCCTACCCGGCGGACCTGACGAAACCACGCCGATATCCGCCGCTCCAGGCGTGCGCTGTCCCGCCCATTGACCGAGATCACCGTCGTGGGCGAGGACGCGTTCTGGCTGCCGGGTCCGCGGCCCCAGAATCACGATCGCGGGGGGTACGGGCGAGGAGGGGCCGGCCGAACGGAGCTACTTCTGGTCCGACGGGCGGGCGTACGGGTTCTCGGAAGCCAGAGGCTCGGCAGCCGGCGGGGTCGGCTCAGGCTGCTGCTGGTGCGACTCGGGCTCCTGCTGGCGCGACTCGGGCGGTGGAGCCGAAGCGTCGGACGCCGGTGGCTCGGGGGCGGGCGGCTCGGGGGCGGGCGGCCACTGGAACCCATGCTGTGGGGCCGCGGGCTCCGGCTGCGGGGTCGGCGGCTGGTACGCCGTCGGGTGCTCGACGAACACGACCGGGCCCGCTCCGGGCAT
>WHSM01000476.1 GCA_009380105.1 Micromonosporaceae bacterium | reverse complement strand
GCGACGCCCGCCGCGACGGCGGTCGCCACGGCGCAGGTCAGGGTCCAGGTCAGCCGGGAGTTCATCGCCGCCTTGCGGTAACGGGGGGTCTGCGCGTCGGAACCATGTGAACCCGCCGCGACCGCCGCGCACAAGCGATCCGGCGAGGTGTTCGCTGAGGGTTCAGAGCGCAGTAACCGGCCCTCCGCCCGTGCGGACGGAGGGCCGGCGCAGCCGTGGTGTTGGGCAGGTCAGTCACCACGGCGGGAACTCGGCTCGGGGCGCTGGATGAGACCTGCGGCGCCCAGCGGCCGAGAATGCGTCAGGACTTCACGATCTTCATGTCGTCGGCGCCGGCCTCGATCAGGCTGCCGGAGCCCGCGTCCGCGGCTTCGATCTGGATCCGGATGCTCTGCCCGGCGTACGAGCTGAGGTTCACGCTCGCTGTCTGCCAGGCGCCGGCCACGTTGGTGGCGGAGCCGAGTTTCTCGAACACGGTGGTGGCCCCGGAGCCGGTGACGACCTTGACCTGGAAGAAGTCCGCGCTGGTGGCGTTGTCGAGGTGCGCGAAGTACCAGGAGAAGGTCATGGTCAGTCCGCTGCCGGCCGGAAGCGAGATGGCCGGGGAGCGGATGCTGGTGACGCCGCCGTCGACGTCGTAGGAGCCTGCGCCGGTGCCGGCGAGCCGCCCGGTCACCAGGTCGTTGACGCCGCTGACAGTGGCGCCGAGTTGCAGTGTGGCGCCGCTGTAGGTGGTGGCGGCGGGGTCGCCGCGCTCCCACGTGCCGGTGGTGGCCGTGTCACTGCCGCTCGGGTTGACGGTCCAGCCGGTCGCCGACTCGAAGGTGTCGGAGTAGACCGCGGCCGGCGGCGGCGCGGAGCCGTTGTCGATCAGATCTTTGATGTCGTTGTAGATCATGTGCGCCTTGGCGCCCTGGTTCGGGCAGCCGCCGAGGTGGTGCAGCGCGATCACCTTGTGGTTGGCCGACAGCACCGGGGAGCCGGAGTTGCCGCCGGAGGTGTCGCAGCTGTAGCCGATGTTCCAGGTGTTCTGGCTGGCGTTCTTCACGGTGCAGACGGCGCCGCCCTGGGTGTCCTCGTAGATCGACAGCCGCTTCGGCCGCCCGTCGCCGTGACCCGGGATGTACATCCGCTCGCCGTTGGTGGCCGCGCGGGTCTCCAGGTAGAGGGTGCCGAACCCGCTGATCGAGCTGAAGTTGTTCACCGAGTAGAGCGTGTAGTCCAGCTCGCCGGATCCGCCGGTGCTGACCTTGTGCAGCGTGGCGCCGCTGACCTTGGTGCCCGGCGCGGGGTTGTTGCCGCCGCAGATGGCGCACTCGTAGGCGAACTGCGCCTCGCTGGAGCTGACCCCCGACTGGCTGGAGATGCAGTGCTTGTTGGTCAGCATCCGGTTGGTGTTGCCGACCCGCCAGGTGGTGCACGATCCACCGCCGCCGATCAGCAGCTTCGCGACCGCCTTCGAGCGGGTGTGCTCGGTCGGGTGGCTGCTCTGGTAGCAGACGACGTCGCGCCGGGCGTCCGTGCCGCAGACGCTCAGGGCGCGCACGTTGTGCGCGTCGATCTCGGCGGAGTCGTACCCCCGCCAGAATTGGTCGATCACGGCCGCCGCGCCGCCGCGGGCCCGGTTGCGGCTGTGCAGCGTCACGACGGCCGTGTCGCCGTCGATGGACATCGCCCAGAAGCCGGGGCCGCCGTCGACGGTGAAGTCGGAGTTGCCGGAGCGGCCTGCGCGGGACGGGTCGCTGGCGTACCGGTAAACCTCCGTGCCGGCGCGGTTGGCGACCGTGATGTAGTCGCCGGCCGCGAGGTCAAGCGACCTGAAGTGGACCTTGACGTAGGTCGCGCCAGGGTGCCGCAGGATCTGCTCACGGCCATTCTTCGGGTACGACAGCGCGCTGCTCACCGCGCGCAGTTCGCCGGCAGTGGTGACGCCTTCCTCCGAGAACTGCGCGGATTCCGGCGCCCGTTGCGATTGCGGCGCGAGCGGTTGGTCGTCCGGCGCCGCGAGCGCGGCACTGGCGCCCGGCAGCATGCCGAAGGCCAGGGCGCAGGCCCCGACCGCGACCGCTGCCCGGCGCAGCCGGGTGGTCGTGTTCGCCATGGTGTTGCTCCTCCCCAGGACATGCGGACTTTGCCGCACGCGTGACATCTTCGCGGTCGTCACGTTCTGACAACAAGATCCTCAATGTCGGGAAAACCCTCTATTAGGGCCTATTTCTCTTGGCGTAGCGATCAGCCCTTGCGGCCGATGCCGGCGAGGGCGTTGCTGCGCCGCGGCGGCTCGTCGAGGTCGTCCGGCGTGTCGGGACGCCAGAGCGGTATGTCGACCAGTCCCGGCTCGACGAGCGTGGACCCGTCGAAGTAGGCGGCGATCTCGGCGTGCGATCTCGGAATGATCGGCTCGGGCGTGTGCTTCGACAACTCGTACGCCTGCAGAATCTCCGGAGGCTGGTTCTCGTACGTCACGTGCGTGACAGCGAGGTGCGACCTTGCCGGGAGCGGGTCGCGCAGACACGCCACGATGCCGGCCGGGTCGTCGGCGTCGGAGATGAAGTGCAGCACGGTGATCAGCAACAGCCCGACCGGCTCGGTGAAGTCGATCAACCCTGTCTGCTGGGCTTCGGTCACGATTCGCTCCGGCTCCCGCAGATCCAGCTGGAGCACCGCGGCCCGCTCGTTGCCCTGCAGGATCGCCCGGCTGTGCGCCACCGCCACCGGGTCCCGGTCGACGTAGACCACCCGGGAGTCCGGCGCGTCCTGCTGCGCCACCTCGTGCACGTTGCCCACCGTCGGGATGCCGGATCCGATGTCCAGGAACTGCCGGATTCCCTGCCCCGCGAGATACCGCACCGCGCGCCGCAGGAACGATCTGTTGGCGCGCATCGCCTCACCGACGCTGGGCGTGATCGCAACGATCTGCCTGGCCAGCTCCCGGTCCACGGCGAAGTTGTGCGCTCCGCCCAGGAAGTAGTCGTACAGCCGGGCGCTGCTCGGTCGGGTCAGGTCGATGCCTTCAGGTGCCCAGCCAGGACGATCCATTCGCCGCTCCCACCTAGTCGTGCGCGACGTCGCGCCCGCTGTGTCGACTCATATCTATCGGGACCCGGCCACGCAGACAAGCCCGAGACCACTCTG